>JAYVOO010000072.1:0-9392 GCA_043757905.1 Oligoflexia bacterium | reverse complement strand
TACGCAATTCGACCCGGCCCAGTTAATTGAGCCGAAGAGCGCGATCAGTGACGCGACCCCCGAGCTCCGTGAGACCGTACATTGGTGGCTCGACATGTGGAAGGTCGACGACCAGCTCTGCGAGTGGATTCTCTCGAAAAAAGACAAGTGGCGCATGCCCGTCTACAACGAGGTTATCAACACGGTCCTGCCGTCTCTCAGCTTCGACAACATCCATGAGCCCAAGTACAAAGAGATCAAAGAAAAGCTCCCCAAGCATAAGAGCAAGTATGCGGCGGGCAAGAAGGTCGCCGCCCAGTTCGACACGCAGGCCGAGCTCCTAAAGGGCCAGATGATGCTGACCGAAAACGGCATCCCGTCGCAACTACTCGACAGCTGGGCTCACCGCTCGATCACGCGCGACGTGACCTGGGGAATCCCGCTCCCCGAGGAACTCGGCCCCGAAGGCGCGGGCAAGACGCTTTACGTCTGGCCGGACTCCCTCATCGCCCCGATCTCGTTCACGCAGGTCGCGCTCAAGAACAAGGGCCAGGACCCCGCGCGGTACAAAGAGTTCTGGTGCGATCCCGAGGCGCGAATCTTCCAGTTCCTTGGCCAGGACAACGTCTTTTTCTACACAGTCATGCAGGGCGCGCTTTGGCTCGGATCCCAGAAGGACCCGAAGCACCTCCCCCAGGTGGGCGATCTTCAGCTCACCGATGTCTTCAGCGTGTTCCACCTCCAAGTGAACGGCGAGAAGATGTCGAAGTCGCGCGGAAACTTCTTCACGGGCGACCAACTACTTGATGAGAAGGGTTACTCGGCGGATCAGATTCGCTACTTCCTCGCGCTTCTCAGCCTGCCCGAGAAAGGGTCGAACTTCGATTTCGCGGCCCTCGATGAGCGGAACCGTTTCCTCGCGGGCCCACTCAACGCCGCCTTCGAGAAACCCATCTCGGCCGCGCACTCGCGCTTCGGAGGCCTTGTGCCCGCAGGGAAGCTCCTCGAAAAAGCCGTGACTGAAACCACGCGCATCGTCCAACGTTACGTCCGAGCAATGGAAAAAGCCGAGTACGCGAATCTCCTTTTCGCCATCGAGAACTACGCCCGGCTCATCAACAGCTTCTTCACCCAGTACAAGCCACACGATGACCGCTTCCCCGAGGAGGCCCGCCGCGATGCGCTCTTTTCGTCTTTCTACGTGCTCAAGAACATGCTGATCATGCTCCACCCGTTCGTTCCTGAAACAATGGAAAAACTTCGGGAATCCTTGAATCTCCCTGCTAGCATCTACCGCGTCGATGAGCTCGGGAAACCCATCGCTTCGGGCCACGCGATCGGGCAGAAACAGCAATTCTTCCCGGCTGTGGCGGGAGCCGCCGCGGATGCAGGCGAAACCGAAGCGAAGTAGTCGCCCACCCCTGCTCGGCCGACAGTTGGTTGACCCCGGTCGGTCGCCGACAAAACTTTTACACACTTAATATTTAAGATCTGCTAGCCTTTTTCAAGGTCCGGTCGACCGCTCAAGATGAGCGCGCATCGCTCGTGGACGTTTTTAACCCAATCTTCCAGCTCGCCCGTCTGGAACAGCTTTACACCCAAGGAGGGGTAAAAGATGAAAAGAGAGAAGAGATCGATCGTTGCGGCGCTTTCCGTGCTCGCGAGCCTCACGTTCGCGCTGACCGGCTTCGGCCCTATTCTGCCCAAGCCCAAGCCTTCTCCGAAACCCTCGCCCACGCCGACAATCAAGCCGTCGCCGTCACCGACCGTCAAGCCCTCTCCAACTCCCTCGCCGACGCCTACCCAAGCCGGGCAGGTGCCTGATCTTCGCAAAGTGATGATCGTGTTGCTGGAGAATGAGAGCCAGGAATCCGCGGTCAAGCAGCCCTTTCTGGCCTCGCTCCTCACCAAGAGTGGTGTGGCCGACAATTACCACGGCCTCACTCACCCTTCCGAGCCCAACTATGTCGGGCTCGCCTCAGGATCCACACACGGTATCAAAGATGATGGGGTCTATAATCTCGACGGCCGGAGCTTAGCCGACCTCCTCGAGGCACGCGGGTTGACCTGGAAGACCTATGCCGAGGATTACCCTGGAAATTGCTTCGCGGGCTCAAGCAAGGCGCAGTACATGCGCAAGCACAACCCATTCATCAGTTTCAAGAACATCTCGGGCGACTCCAAGCGCTGCGCGAAGATTGTCAACTCGAAGGTGATGGACGCTGACATCGCAAGCGGGACGCTGCCGAACTTCTCGTTCTACATTCCGAACGATGACAACAACGGTCACGATACAGGCGTCGCCTTTGCAGACAAATGGCTGAAGTCGCGCTTCGAAAAGCTTCTTGCCGATCCGCGGTTCGCTAAAGACATGACCTTCATCGTGACATTCGATGAGTCGAGTGGCAGCTCATCGACCAATCATATCTACGCCATCTTCACGGGCGAGCAGGTGCGGGCGGGCTCTGTCACGAACGTGAGGTACAACCACTACGATCTGCTCCGCACCGTCGAGGACGGCTTCGGCATCGGCACTCTCGGGCTAAACGACCAGGCCGGCAATCCGATCCTAGGTATTTGGAAGTAAGCTAAATTTCAAAAAGGTGGTCCCCACTTTTCAGTAGGCGGGGACCACCTTTTAAAAGGTGTCGACTTTTTCCAGGCGCGGTTCAATTACGTCCCAGGGAAGGAGCGGAAGTAGGTCGAAGAGGCCGGCGCTCGCCGCCCGTCCCGTGATCGCGAAGCGCATCGGTTGGGTAAGATCCCCGAGCTTCACACCCCTGTGCTCCGCCACCTGCCTCAGGATCGCGTCGACTTGATCATGGCCGATGCCCGCGTCCGAGAGCGCGGGCGAACCGCCCCAAACCGAGTCCGCGCCATGGCGCTGGACGCGAGCAGGCGCTTCGGCGATCTTCTTGGCGAGCAGCTCCCGCACTTCGCGGCAGGCCGCCTGAAGTACGGGTTTTCCGGCCGGATCCTTCCCCCACTTCACCTGGGTCGCGTCCACTTCGACGGCGCCCGGCGTGCAGAGCGGAACCAGCTGCTCGGCCACTTCCTTGATGAGCTTCACCTTCTGTTGGATCAGAGCCACGAGCTTTACGCCGAGGGGGCTCGTCGCGCGCGCCGCAGACTCGGGCGTGAAGAACTCCGCGTTGTCCTCGGCCACGAGCTTCGCGAGGCGCTCGGCGGGAGCGCTTCGCATATGGATCCCGTTCAGCCAAAGAAGCTTCTCGGGATTGAAGACGCCCGAGGCATTCTGGACGTGATCGAACTCGAAATGCTCGATCATCTCCGCGACCGAGAAGATCTCTTGATCGCCGTGGCTCCAGCCCAGCCGGGCGAGAAAGTTCAGGAGCGCCTCCGGAAGAAAGCCGTCGCTCCGATAAACATTGGCCGAGACCGCGCCGTGGCGTTTTGAGAGCTTCTTCTTATCGGCGCCAAGAATCATAGGAAGATGGGCGAACAAGGGTACGGGCGCGCCCAGAAAGCGGTACAGATGGATCTGCTTCGGCGTGTTGTTGATGTGGTCGTCGCCGCGGATGATGTGAGTCATCCTCGATTCGATGTCGTCGACAACGACCGAGAGATTGTAAGTCGGCGCGCCCCCCGTTCGGATGAGCACGAAGTCGTCGACTTCTGTGTTCTCTACGCGGATCGGCCCACGCACCTGATCGTTGAACTCGATGTGCCCGTCGAGCGGTACTTTCGCGCGGATGACCGATGGCATGCCGGCGGGCGGCACGTCTTTCCGGTCACGGCAACGTCGGCTGTACTGGGGCCGCGTTCCGGCCTTCATCGCGACTTCGCGCATCGCCTCGACCTCGGCTTCGGTGCAGTAGCAGCGGTAAGCGTGGCCGCCCCGGATCAACTCCTCAGCCTTCGCGGAATAGACTTCGACCCTCTTACTTTGGAAGATCGGTTCTTCATCCCAGTTGAGGCCAAGCCATTTCATGGATGCGAGAATGTCCTTCGTGAAACGCTCCTCAGAGCGCTCGAGGTCCGTGTCCTCGATGCGAAGTAGGAACTGGCCCTGATGGTGCCTGGCGTAGAGCCAGTTGAAGAGCGCGGTCCGCACGCCCCCGATATGGAGAAATCCGGTCGGAGACGGAGCGAAGCGCACGCGGACCGGAGACTGGGAAGAGGACGGAGACGCGGTGGAAGCCATGCTTCAGACCTACCACAACTTTAGGGATTCTTGGCTTGAATCGGCTGCGGATGCTCGAGACGAAACGCTTCGAAATAACTTCCGAGCGCACGCCGATCGCGATCTGGCAGAGTCGCGAAACCCGGAACGGTCGGATGCGCCTTAGGAGGCAAAGCAGCCGAGGCTCCTGATGTCGTTTGGCTCGCGGGACCACGTGGTTCCGAGTTATGGCAGCCCATGCAGTTCTGAACGAAGACTCGCTCGCCGCGCACGGCGGCCGGATCAGTTCGGCGGCTCAAGAAAAGAGGCTGGTACTTCGCCTGGTAACTGCTCAGCTCGATCGAAGAGAGACCCTTCAGGAAATAGCGCTGCAGCGGGAAACCCTCTTCCTGGATTTTCGGCTTGGACGTCCAAGGCACGACGACCTCGAGGCTGTTCTCGGGACTGAAGGCGACCAGAAGCGGATATTTCTGAATCAACGAGCGAGGAAGGTGGACCTGCTGACCGGAGCGGCTGCGCAGAATCAGGAGATCCACGTTTGCACGCTGCTCCGCATTAAGTTTGGCGAGAGATTTTTCAACAAGACTGGAAAGCAAAACGCCGTCCCAGGGAATGACCTTGCCGCTGAGGGGATCCTTCTCCCGTGAAACCACGCGCTTTTCATGCTTAAGTTGCGGAATTTCCCAGGATTCCAGATCGGCGCCGGTCTGAAAGCCGCTTGTTATGCGGAGACCGTCCGCTCGAGCGGATGGAGCTTCGGCGGCCGCCGCTAGGCAGAGTAAAGAAGTCAACAAAGAGCTAGTTTTGAACATGGATCTCCACACCAGTGACAGTGTTAATTGCACCAACCTCCGAAGTTCAAGTCAATTAATAAAACCGACCACCCGCTCCCAAGCGCCATTCCTATCGGCCGGCCTCCAAGGCCGGCCTGGTCATTCGCCATATAAGGTAAGTGGGTATTTCGCTCTTTGAATCGAGTTCATCTTTATGCTAGGACCTCATTAATCTTCCAGTCATTAGGACGGGTGGGCCATAAGCCCCCCTTTTTTTTTGTCATAGCTCCAAACTTGTGACCGGATTTTGACGGGCATTGCGACAGATCGACCGACCCACTTAGAAACCGATGAAAACCGAAACCGAAACTAAAACCGCCAGCCCGACCTCCGCGAACGTGAGCGAAGGCTTAGCCCACTCGGCCGACCGCTGGGTGAACTTGCTCTCCCCGCTGGTCAATCCATTGGGCTATCAGGTCGTTTATGTGGAGCTTCAGACGCACCGTCAGAAGATCCTCCGGATCTTCATCGACTTCTTGGAGTCCCGGGAAGGCGTTTCGGTCGGAATCGAGGATTGTGTGAAGGTCGCCCGCGCGCTGGACGAGCCGCTGGATCAGTTGCCCGACCTCGAGGCTGCCCTGAAAGGCGCGTACGAGCTCGAGGTCTCTTCTCCCGGCGTGGACCGCCCCCTTCGCACCGAAAACGACTTCGGCCGCTTTAAGGGTCGCGACGTCCGGATCCACACTTTCCGCGCACTGGGTTCGGCCGAGATCGGTAACGCAAAGTACGCGGAGAAGAATCCGAAGCAGAAAAATTTCCTGGGCGTGCTCGGCGGCCTGGAGGGCGGAAAAGTCCTCCTGACCGTGTCCCACGAGATGGGCAAAGCGGCAGGAAAAAAGTCGAAGGCCAAGAAGAACGATGAGGATTCGGCGGATCGGATTGAGATCCCATTCCCGCTCATTTCGAAAGCCAATTTAGAACCGCAGTTTGATTTCGAAGACTAAGTAACGAGAGAGAGAAGATCACATGAATGCATCAGAACTCACCCGCGTAATTGAAGCCGTCGGCAAAGACCGCGGCATTAAAAAAGAAATCATCATCAGCGCGCTTGAGCAGGCAGTCCTGCAGGCCGCTCAAAAGAAGTACGGAGCCACTGCGGTTCTCGAAGCCCATTACAACAACGACACCGGCGAGATTGACCTCTTCCAGTTCAAGAAAGTCGTCGACAGCGAGCTCGAGATGCTTGAAGAAGCCGAAGAGATCCAAATCGAGGAAGCCCACAAGCTCGACCCCGAAGCCGTCATCGGCGACGAGCTCGGCATCAAGGTGGAAGCACCCGACTTCGGCCGCATCGACGCCCAGACCGCCAAGCAGGTCATCTTCCAGAAGGTCCGCGACGCCGAGCGCGAGATCATTTACAACGAATACGTCCACCGCAAAGGTGAGATCATCACTGGGATCGCCCGCCGCATCGAGCGGGGCAATCTAGTCATCGACCTCGGCAAGACGGACGCTCTCCTCCCCCGCTCCGAGATCATTCCGGGCGAACAGTTCAAGCCCGGCGACCGCGTTCAGGCTTACCTGTCCGACGTCGTGCTCTCGACCCGCGGACCTCAGCTGTACCTGACTCGCACGAGCCCCCGCTACCTCATGAAGCTTTTCGAAGTCGAAGTGCCTGAAATCCGCGAAGGCATCGTCGAGATCAAGCTCTGCGCCCGCGAGCCCGGCGCCCGCTCCAAGATCGCCGTCACCTCTAAGGATCGCGACGTGGATCCGGTCGGCGCATGCGTCGGCATGAAGGGCATCCGCGTTCAGAACGTGATCCAGGAACTGAAGGGTGAGAAGATCGACATCATTCCATGGTCGGACAACCCGGTGATCTTCGTCCGCTCCGCTCTCGCTCCCGCCGAGATCTCCTCGGTCCGCGTCGACGAACGCAATAAGACGATGGAAATCATGGTCGAGGACGACCAGCTCTCGCTCGCGATCGGCCGCAAGGGACAGAATGTCCGCCTGGCCGCCCAACTCACGGGATGGAGAATCGACATCATCTCTAAGACCAAGCTCCAGAAGCGCACGGCCGAAGCGACGTTCAACATCCAGCACATCGAAGGGCTGAACGAGACGATGGCCCAGGCCATCTACCAGGCCGGTTACATGAACTTGAAGCAGATCGCCGAAGCGAGTATCGAGAATCTCCAGAAGATTCCGGGCTACGAAAGCGCCGACGACGCGACGAAGCTCAAAGAGCGCGCGTCCTCAGTGGTCGAGAAAGCCGGCGACGTGCTGGCGATCACGCCATCCAGCGGACCAAGCGACGACGGCAAGGGCAGCTTTACGGCTCAGCCCGGCGGTCATAAAGATGCCAAGGCTCTCGCCGAAGAGCGCCTACGCGAAATGAGGAAGCACGCCGATGCTCCGACTGCCCCAGCCGGCGGGAACAAGAGCGAGGAATAAGAACGCATGTCTGAACAGCCACAATCCGTCAAAGTCTACGAACTGGCGAAAGAACTCGGGATCGATTCGATCTCCCTGCTGGATCGGCTCAAGGACCTGAATATCACGGTCAAGAACCACATGAGTGAGCTTGGCGATGAAGAGGCCCGGCTTGCTCGCAGCTCTCTGAGAAAGGGCGCTGATGGCGCCGGCAAAGGCGCGGCCAAGAAAACCACCGCCACCAAGCCCCGCACCAAGAAGGCAGCTTCAAGCGGTTCTGATTCGGCAACACTGACGACCGTCCGTAAGACCGCAAGCTCCAGCAAGTCAGCAGCTAGCGCCCCTGCCACGCAGGATGCCGCTCCGGTCGCCGAGAAGAAATCCGCGCCGGTGATTCGCCGCCGTACCAAGGAAGACGGAGTTACCGAGACGGTCAACGCTCCCGTGAAGATGACGACTCCGGACGAGACCGAGCTTCATTTCGAGGGAGACGACTATGCTGCCCAGACTCAGGAGCAGGAAGCAGCCGCTCAGGAACAACTGGAAGCCGAAGCGGCCGCTCTAGAGCAGGAACAGGAAATGGCTGCATCGATTTCCAACGATCCCGTCGCTCAGGCTTATGCCGGTGCTTCCACCGAAGCCCCCGTTCAGGATGGCCCGACGACCGCGCAATCCGCGGCCGCTGCGGGCATCCCCATGCACGACGCCCCCGCGCCCACTGCCGCCTCCCCGAAGGGCACTCTCGGCGCGCGTCCCACGATCGTCCTGCCTCAGCGCCCGGTCGCCGTGCGCCGGAGCATCTTGAAGATCGTGGAAGTGTCCGCTCCTCCGCAACGCCCTATGATTAAGGCCGCACCGAGCCCCATCACGCCTCGCGGCGCGGTCACCCCCGGCCAGCCAGGAGTGGTCGGCAAGGACGGATTCCGCATTATCAAAATGGACAAGGCTAACCTCGATCAAATGGTCGAGGAAGAAGCAGCCAAGAAGCGCGGCGTCGGCCGCGAAGCCGAGATTCGGCCGGAAGACGTGCGTTTCGCCGACTACCGGAAGAAGGAAATGGTTTTCCTTCCCCGCCGCAAGAAGCTTCCTATTGGAAAAGAAGTCAAGAAGACCCAGCTCACGCAGATGAGCGCTGCCAAGCGCGTTGTTCAGATGCAGGAGTCCATCACGGTGGGCGACTTCGCCGACCAGATGTCGGTCAAGGCCTCGGACGTCGTGCGCAAGCTAATCGGCATGGGCCAGATGGTCTCGATCAACGCTTCCATCGATTTCGACACGGCGACGCTCGTCGCTGCTGAATATAAATACGAAGTCAGGAACGTCGCCTTCAACGAAGGCGCCATGCTCCAGGTCGAAGACGTGAAGGACACGGAAGAGCAGCTCTCTCACCGCCCTCCGGTCGTCACGATCATGGGTCACGTCGACCACGGCAAGACCCGACTGCTCGACGCCATCCGGGAGACCGACGTCGTCAAGGGCGAGGCCGGCGGCATCACTCAGCACATCGGCGCCTATCAGGTGCACCACCCGGTCGAGGGCGGCGTACGCGAGCTGACCTTCATCGACACGCCCGGTCACGAGGCCTTCACGGCCATGCGTGCACGTGGTGCGAAGGTCACCGACATCGTCGTGCTCGTCGTTGCGGCCGACGACGGCGTCAAGCCGCAGACCATCGAGGCGCTCAACCACGCGCAGGCCGCTGAGGTCCCGATCGTGGTGGCCGTCAACAAGGTCGACAAGGACGGCGCCGACCCGGCGAAGGTCCGTGGGCAGCTCACCGAGTACGGCCTCGTCGCTGAGGAGTACGGCGGCATGACGATGTTCGTCGACGTCTCCGCCAAGGCCGGCACCGGCCTGCAGGAGTTGCTCGACGCGATCCTGCTCACCACCGACGCGGCGCTCGAGCTGTTTGCCGACCCCGGCGTCGACGCGCAGGGCATCGCGATCGAGGCGCGGCTCGATAAGGGCCGCGGCCCCGTCGCGACCGTCCTAGTCACCCGTGGCACGCTGCGCGTCGGTGACTCGATCGTGGCCGGCGACGCTTACGGGCGCGTTCGGGC
>JAYVOO010000071.1:0-2549 GCA_043757905.1 Oligoflexia bacterium | reverse complement strand
ATGTTCCTAAGGAAAGGGACAAAAGCTTTGCAAACCACTCGATCCAATACTTCGAAACAGTTCAGCAAAGCGGCCCACGCCGCGGCCATGGGCGCCCTGCTTGTGACCGCCGGCCTCTCCACCGCCGCTTCCGCGTCGCCCATGCGCCCGAGCTGGATCGATTCGACTGGGGCAAATGAGGCCTACCTGTCGGATGTCGGACACAGGTTTCAAGCGAAGACGGAGCTCGACACTATTTTTAGCGCTGACGATGCCGGCCGGCTTCATCAGCGTTTCGAGCAGATGAACAACAAGTACGAGCGCATGCGCAATTACGGGACGTTCAGCCCCACCTATCAGGCCGCTGAGCTCGAAGAGATGAGCAAGTACCGCGACGACGTCGAAGGCACGGTCACGAGCTATCAGCAGAACCTCTATCTCGAGCGCGTGAAGAACGCGGCCTTGGAGGACGAGAATATCGGCCATTTCCGCGGGCCCCTCGGAGTACTCTTCGGGATCGCCGCGGTTTATAACGGAGTGCCCGTCCAATGGAAAGCGAGCGAGGGCACCCTCCTGAGCGCTAGCACCCAGAAGGGCAAGAGTGCGCAGTTCCAGGCCGCGACTCCGATGGTGACCGGCATCTTCGAGTTCAGCTCGGAAGCCGCCACCGCGAGCACCCCTTATGAACCGACTCCCGCAGATCCGCTCCGCCATGCCGAGCGCTACAAGTTCGGTATGTCTCGCTCGCTCAACTTCTGGGAACTGTCGACGACGGTCAGCTATGGAAGCACGACGGACTCCATGACTTCTGCGCTTAGCAAGCCCGTGACCAAGAACCTCACGGCATCCGTCGAGCAGGTGCATCCCCTCGGCTCCGGCGACTCCTACGTAAGCAGCGACGAAGGCCGCGTCCGCATGGATTACCAGCTGAACTTCTGAAAGGTGTCAGGCACCATTTAGCGGTCGAACTCCACGATGGTCGCACCCGCACCGCCGCGCCCGGCGCCGCCGTCCCGCACTTCCTTAATATAAGGGAGTTCCTTGAACAGACCTCGCGCGCCTTCTCGAATCGCGCCGGTTCCAAGGCCATGCACCACCGTGACTTCAACGAGGCCGCCGCTCCGATAGGCTTGATCGAGGTACTGGGTCAGCGCGCTCATCGCCTCGTCCAGGCGCATGCCGCGCAGGTCGATTTGGGGTGGCGGGGTCGTAACTGCGAGCCCGCGCACTCCTGAACGAGAGGCTGCTTTACGCGCGAGCTCTTCGGAAGTCGGTGCGCGCGATCCCGTCGGCTCGACGTCGTCGATCGACAGGGCCATCTGAAGCTTGCCTACTTGGACCTTCACCTTGTTGCCGGACACTTCAAGCAGGATGCCCACGCTCTTCCACTTCGGGACGCGCACCTGCATCCCGGCCTGGAGGCGCTCGGCTTTCTCTTCCTTCTCGAGCGGCTTCTCACGGGCCCGAATCTCGAGGAGCGCGACGGCTTCGGGAGCCTCCTCGCGCAGTGCCGAGTCGAGCTGATTCGACGCAGCTTCGAGCGTCTCATCGAGCAGGTTTCGAACAACCCGCATCTCGCTCAATTGCTTCATCTGCGTACGGGCTTCGTCGTGGGTCTGCTCGATGACCTGCTTCAGGCGCTTGCGGGCGCGGTCGAGCATCTCGTTGACTGCGCTCTCCGTGCGCTCAGTCCACTCCTTCTTGAGCTTCTCGGCCTCCGCGCGCGCGGCGAACGCTTCTTTGCGCGCCAAAGTCGTCTCATGAAGGTTGGCCTCAAGCCGTGCGAGCCGGCTCTCGAATTCCTGATGGCCTGTGGAGAGGTAGTTGCGCGCGAGCGCCAGGACTTCGGCGGGGATTCCCAGGCGTTCGGCAGTCTCGAGCGCGCGCGAGCGGCCTGGAACGCCGACGACCAGGCGGTAGGTGGGCGAGCGCGACGACTCGTCGAACTGCATGCTCGCGCTCAGGATGCGCGTGTCGGAGAGCGAGAGCGCTTTGAGATGGGGATCGTGGGTCGTCGTGATGACCAGCGCCTGGCGGGCCATGATGGTCTCGAGCACCGCGCGGCCGAGCGCCGCGCCTTCCTCGGGGTCGGTCGCCGTATTGAGCTCGTCGATGAGCACGAGGCTTTCGTCCGTCATGTGGGTCAGGATCTCGCGGTAGCGGAGAATATGGCCCGAGAAGCTGGAGAGATGCGCTTCGATCGACTGCGGATCGCCGACGTCGGCGAAGACCGTGGTGAAGAAAGGGACGCTCGGATTGTCCGTCGCGGGGAACGGGAAGCCCGTGCGCGCGCAGATACCGGCCAGGCCCAATGTCTTCAGGAGCACGGTTTTCCCGCCCGTGTTCGGGCCTGTGATCAGCAGCGTGCGCGCGGGCTCGCCGAACTCGATCTCGTTCAAGGTGATCTGCTCGGGCTTGAGCGACCAGTAGAGCAGGGGGTGGGTCGTCTGGCGCAGCTCGAAGCCGCGCTCCTCGGTGACTGTGATCGTCTTGCCACCGTAATTCAAACCAAGCCGGGCGCGCGCCTGAACTGCGTCCCAGCGCGAGAGGACGAGTACCGCGCCGTGGAT
>JAYVOO010000070.1:0-2551 GCA_043757905.1 Oligoflexia bacterium | reverse complement strand
TCCAGCTCTTCTGCGCAGCCCCCGCTTGGACCGCACGCTCGGCCGAGGAAGCCTGCCAATAACGACCTTCGATCGAGATTACGTCACCCAGGCTCTTTTCTTCGACGAGCTTTCGAAGGGCCTGAACGCCCCACATCTGCCGATAGACGTGAAAGACCCCAACAGTGGCCCGGACATCCCTCAGGGCAGCCGCGTCGATTCCACTCACGCAACTCGGTTTCTCGGAAAAAATGCAGCGGAAGCCCGCGCGATCCCCCTCGACGATACACCTTGCGTGAAGCGCATGGGGGTTCGCGATCACGAGCACCGGATTCACGGCGCTGGCCGCGATCGGCGCGAGATCCAAGCCGCGTTGGATCCATTTCGCGGGCCCGAGCTCAAGTGCGGGCTCCAGGATTGCGAGCGAAGCCAGGGATTTTGCGATCGCGGTGCCCGCCCGGCCGCTTCCGAGAATGAACGGCGTGATCATCCGTCACCCTCCCGCTTTTTGCAAACTTCGTGGAACTCCTTTTGCAACGCCGCGAGCTCTTCGTCGGACATCTCCTCAAGATCGATCAGCTGGTTCCGCGCTCCTGCGACGGCCCGGATGAGCTCGTCGAGCTTGAGATGAATCGCATGGGCGTCGCGATTCTGAGAATTCTGAATCAGAAACACCATCAAGAACGTGATGATCGTCGTGCCCGTATTGATGATCAGCTGCCAGGTGTCTGAAAAATGGAAAATAGGCCCCGTCACCAGCCAAGCGACGATCGTTCCCGCAGCCAGGATAAATGCCCACGGGCTTCCCGCCAGGTCGGAGAACTGATGGGCAAAAGTGTGAAACCTGTCGCCCAGTGTCTTGTGGTGAGGCGTCTTCGGAGGATTCGCCATTTCTTTACTCTGATTCTGCACTTTTTGAATCTCCAGAAAGTTAAGATAGCCTGGTGAGGCTATACAATCCCCAGTGCTCGATCCCAAGCTCTTCCGAACGACGAGGACTCGAAACTTTTTGCGATCGGGGTTTGGGTCTACTGGCGGCTGAGTAAAACTCCGTCCACAGCCAGAGGGCTTCGACTGACTTAAATAGATCATCCGTACTCGAAATCAGGGGTATGATTCGATCTTTTCGCAGCGCAAAGAAAGCCCGAAAACAGCTCGTTTCTTGACTATTTCTTATAGCCGGGGGAATGTATGCTGTTCAATTATTGGCTTCGATCGGGGGAAGATTGGCCGTTACAAATTCAAATCAGGTCAGGCACCTACTCGTGCAGTCGGTTTTGCTGCCTGCGGCGGTGCTGGTGCTC
This sequence comes from Oligoflexia bacterium, assembly GCA_043757905.1. GTDB lineage: Bacteria > Bdellovibrionota > UBA1018 > UBA1018 > UBA1018 > JAYVOO01. The sequence goes on along the minus strand of JAYVOO010000070.1, from coordinate 1,268 downwards.
TTTGCCGGCCTCCTCATCGCCCAGCTGAACGGACTTTCGTCCGCGGTCCGTACCGAAAAACTCTATCAGGCCGGCCTCGACCAGAGCGAAGCTGTGCGTGAGAACTTCGTGGACATGGAAAGCGCTTTTCGTGGATACCTCGTCGACCCGACTTCGCAGGCGCTGAACCTCTACCGCAAATCCTCGGCGCGGCTTCCTGTGGCGATCGACAAGCTCGCCCCTGCAGTGGTCTTGCCCACGAGCGACCAATCCCGAGTGGCCTCGCTCAAGACCTTGAGCCGCGAATGGCAGTCCTTTACTCAGAACGTCATCATGATCCGCAATCGCCGCGGCAATGTTCGGACGGAGAAAATCCGCGCTCATGGTCGCGTGATCGGCGACGAATTCCGCGCGCAGACTTTGCGATTGATCGAGGATCAGAAACAAGGTTTCGCGCGGGTTCACCTGGCGCGCGCCGATCGGCAGAGCTGGGTTCTGAAGCTTGGCATCCTGATGGCTTTGGCCGTGCTAGTCTGGATCGTCTACTTTTCCGCGCGCCGGCTGCGCTCCCTCGTCGGCACTTACCGCGACCTCGCGCGAAGCGCCCAGGAGAATGCGATGGCCTACCGCGAAAGCGAGCGCCGTTATAAGAAAATTGTCGAAAACGCGGAAGAAGGAATCTGGATCGTAGACACCGAAGACCGCACCACGCTCGTGAACGCTAAGCTTGCCAAAAACCTCGGCTACTCTGTCGAGGAGATGACCGGCGCACCCTTTAGCAACTTTGTTGAAAGCGATATGCTGGAAGCGGCGAAAGAACAAACTCTCCGTCGCCGCTCAGGCGTGAGCGAAAGCTACGACTTCCGCTTCCGCCGCAAGGACGGTTCCGCATCTTGGGCGATCGTGGCTGCACATCCCATCTATCATGAAAAGACGGGCGAGTACGTGGGTTCGGTGGCGATGGTGACCGACATCACGGAGCGCAAACGCGAGGAGCTCGAGAAAGAATTCCTCTCGGATGCAAGCGCGATCCTGGCGACTTCGCTGAATTACAGGGAAACGCTCAAGAAGGTCGTGCGGCTGGTCGTGAGACGCTTTGGGGGCTGGTGCGTGATCCACACGGCCGGCGACGGCCCGAACCTCCAACTGATGGCGCTGGCTCACGAGGATCCTGAAAAGGAGGCGGCTGGCGAGTCTTTGGCGAACTTATTTCCGGTACTGGCCTCCGCCGCGGCCGGGCCGGCAAGCGTGATCAGGAACCGAAAGTCTGAGCTCCTGGCGGAGATCAC
>JAYVOO010000069.1:0-2555 GCA_043757905.1 Oligoflexia bacterium | reverse complement strand
TGCGAAGATCAAAAGTGAGATCCCGTTACCAATTCCCCGTTCAGAAATCTGCTCACCCAACCACATCAGAAAGAGCGTGCCTGCCGTCAGGGTGATCGTCGTCATGATGTTGAATGCTAGGCCAGGCTGAAGGACAATCGGCACACCGCCGACTCGACCCAAAGCGGCTGACATGCCCCATCCTTGCACCAGACAAAGGAGAACCGTACCGTAGCGGGTGTACTGCGTGATCTTTTTGCGACCCTGTTCGCCTTCCTTCTGCAACTCATGCAGATAAGGCCAGACCACGGTCAACAGCTGAAAGATAATGGAGCTGCTGATGTAAGGCATCACGCCCAGAGCGAGAACGCTGAAGCGCTCAAGAGCGCCTCCGCTGAAGAGATTGAACCATCCGAAGATGGTCCCCTTCATATTGGCGAAAACCTGCTGAAGCGCCACGGCGTCCACACCGGGAGTCGGAATATGAATTCCGATGCGGTAGACGGCGACTGCGCCCAGGGTGAAGAGAATGCGTTTTCTCAGTTCCGGGATCTTAACGAGGCCGTCTGCACCTGACATTTCCGGGTTGGCTCCTGCTCAAATGAGGCAAAGGTTGGTAACGAGTTTTTACTTCGCACTACTATCTGGAAAGCCGAACGTGAATCAGGCCTTGGCGAGCTTCTTCGCTTTCTTCGCCCTGGCCTTGTTGCCAGTGTGCGCAGCTTTTCCTGGAATCGCAATCAGCTCGACTTTGCCGCCGGCCTTTTCGATCTTTTCCTGGGCCGATGCGCTTACGCGGTGGGCCTTAACTTGAAATGCGCGCTTGGCGTCTCCGTTCGCGAGGACCGTCAAACGCTCGTGGCGCCCCTTGACTAGCCCGGCATGAGCCAGACTCTCCAACGAAATCTCGGAGATCGAAGCATCGAGTTTGGAGAGATCGACCAGGTTGATGATGGCCTCCTGGCGGCGGGCAAAATTTGTGAAACCGCGCTTAGGGATACGGCGGTAAAGGGGCATCTGGCCGCCTTCGAAGCCGGGACGGACGCTGCCGCCCGAACGCTGAAGCTGACCCTTATCGCCTTTACCGGCGGTCGGACCGTGTCCGGATCCCGAGCCGCGTCCGAGACGCTTGACACGGTGATTGGCTCCTGGCTGCGCTTTGATATTGGTAAGAGTTAACATACTGATCTTCCTTTAAAATCTCGGCCCGCCTGGAAGGCCGGCCTGGTCACTTTAGAATCTCGGAAACGAAACTATCGGACTTCCGAAACGACTTCCACAAGATGAAGGACTTTCTTGATCATCCCACGGACAGCCGGGGTGTTTTCCAGAGTTCTTTCCTGGCGAATGCGTCTCAGTCCTAGACCGTTGATAGTTGCCCGTTGAGGCGGTGGGCAACCGATTGTGCTCTTCATCAGACGAATCGTAATCGTTCTCTTGTTAGCTGCCGTCATAACTCACTTTACCCTTTTTAACACGCCCAGACTTCTGGACTGGCGCGGCTGTCGCCGCGCAATCGATTGCTCGGACGCGGATTCTTAAAGAATCTCCGCGACCGTCTTCCCACGAGCCTTGGCGATGTCCGCGAAGTTACGAAGATTCTTTAAGCCGTCCAGCGTCGCACGGACCACATTGTGTGGGTTATCCCGGCGAATGGATTTAGCCAAAATATTCCGATACCCAGCGACTTCCAGAATCGCGCGAACCGAGGAGCTCGCGATGATTCCAGTACCTTCCGGAGCGGGCTTCAAGAGCACCTTGCTTGCGCCGAAAGTGCCCATGATCTCGTGAGGGATCGTGTTGCCTTCCAGAGGAACCCGGAGAAGGTTCTTCTTGGCTTGCTTGCCAGCCTTCTTGATTGCTTCAGGGACTTCACCAGCCTTGCCGAGACCAATCCCGACCTGACCTTTCTTGTCACCGACGACCACGATCGCGGCGAAGCTGAAACGGCGTCCGCCCTTAACGACCTTGGCGCAACGATTGATGTGAATCACCTTATCTTCGAATTCGGACTCTTCGCCCTTGGGGCGACCCTGATTCTGCTGGTTACCGAAAGCCATGAACTGATATCTCCCTTGGGATTAGAACTTGAGGCCGCCTTCGCGGGCTGCATCGGCGAGAGCTTTCACTCTACCGTGATAAAGGTAACCGCTGCGATCGAAGACGACTTGCGAGATGTTTTTCGCAAGAGCGCGCTTGGCGACCAGGTTTCCGAGCGTCTTTGCTCCTTCGATCGTTCCGCCAACCTTCTCACGCAGCTCTTCTTCGTTCGTGGAAGCAGCGACCAGGGTAAGCCCCTTGAGGTCGTCCACCAATTGAACGTAAAAATGCTTGTTCGAACGAAAGACGGAAAGGCGAGGCCGTTCCGAGGTTCCTTCAACGCGAGACCGGATACGGAGCTTGCGCTTGAACCGAATGACTTGTTTCTGTGCAGTTGTCTGCCGGATTTTAGTTGCCATAGTAAATCCTTACTTCGCTCCCGCAGCTTTACCCTGCTTACGGATGATCTTCTCATCCGAGTACTTAATGCCCTTGCCCTGGTACGGTTCAGGAGCCCGGAAGGACCTGATCTTCGC
>JAYVOO010000068.1:0-2559 GCA_043757905.1 Oligoflexia bacterium | reverse complement strand
ATCGAGGCCTTGCTTCCTAAGTGCTTGAAATGACCGGAGCGGCGAGAGCCTCTCCTTATATAAGCCCAGTGGAGAAGTGAGGACGGCGTTCTGGGGATGGAGGAGGAGTCGGTTCAGACCGAGCGCGCGCAGCCGCTTACGCAAGGGCGTGGGTAGGAAGCCCAGTAAGTAAGGGAGGTCGTAAAGCCCGAACGGATCCTTGTTCACGCCCGAGAAGAGATCAACGAGGTACGAGCGGAGTGAGACGTCGCTCTTGTAGCGTTTCATCGCGACCCATTTCGCCCAGCGCGCCCACTGATCGGTTCCCATGAAAAGGATCGCGATCCAGATGCCCAGGAAGCGGGCATGAAAGTAATCATATCGAGACGCTTTCGCGGCCCTGAGGAACGCTCCCGCCACCTGGGCGGAACGCCCGCGGGTCGCGTGGATCGCGTCGGCGATCCGGGAAGCATCGCCGAGCGCGAGGGTCATTCCATGCCCACCCAAAGGATCGACCGTGCCGGCAGCGTCCCCGAGCCAGATGCCGTTGCCTTGCGCAGCTTGTTCGATCATCGCATCCACGGTCGGCATGATCATGACCGGCTCCGAGAGCCTCACCCGATCGCGTCCGCCGAGGGTCGTGGCCGCGATCTTGGAGAGGAAATATCCTGTGCGGTCGCGGTTGGCCGCTTCCAGGTGCGGCTTCTCGAAACAGACGTACGCGCGAATCGTTCCGTCGGCATAGGCGAACGCGTAGACCACCCCTCCGGGGACCTCTTCTGTATAGAACTCGCCGGCCGGTACTTCCAGGCCTTCGACGAGTCCGGCCATCATGAAGCGGTCGCAGGGATACTCGGCGATCTTGAGTTTGCCCATCTTGCGGGTCGGGCTGTAACGGCCGTCGGCGCCGATAAAGATGTCCGTCTCGAGGCGTTCGCCGCCGGAGAGCGTGAGCTGATAGCCTTGGCGAAGCTCTTTCAGTTCGCGGACTGCGATGTCCTCGCGGAGCGCTCCTCCCAGCCCGGCGTACTCTTCGCGCAAGATCAAAAGGATGTCCTCGTGCAAAACCGCGAGGCCGTAGTCGATGCCGTCGTAGTCGCTATAGTTCACCTCGAAGCGCTGCGGGCGGCCCATCAGGGGGTCCTTGCAGTTGTGCGAGACCGTGTGGATCTTGGTCGCGCCGCCTTTCAGGAAGCGGTCGAGCAGACCGAAGTCGCGCAGGAGCCCGACCCCGCGCGGCTGGAAATATTCACCCTTGGGCTGGGGGCGGATGCCCTTCTGGCGCTCGATGATCAGGGGCTTGAGTCCGTACTGCCGCAGGCGGATTCCCAGGGCCAGGCCGCCGATGCCGCCGCCGCAGATCACGATAGGATGTCGGGTCAAAGTCCACCGTCCTTGGTGAAAAATATAAAGCTCCCGTGCTTGGGTTCCTTATATTCTCAACAATGCCGGATGAAGAGTCAAGTAACCGGGCCGGATGTCAGGCGGCTGACGCTCACTTCTTCTTTTTGCCGCTGATGTCGGGCGGCGTGTATTTTTTTGCGCGGTCAAGCCAGGCGACATAGCCGCTCGACCAGAGCTTGCCGAAAATCTGGTCGGCCTGACGGGCGAGCGCCGGACGCTTGAAGATCAGCTCGACGTTCCGCGAGAAGGCGAAATAATCTTCGGACCAGTTGCTCGTGCCGATCCAGAGCGTCTCGGCGTCGACGACCATGAACTTGCTGTGGATCACGCGGGAGTAGGGCACGAAGCGTTTACTCCAAACCGGGATCGTCGCGATGCGAATCTCGATGTTGGGCACGGCTTGAAGGGCTTTTAGATATTCGATGCCCGGCGCGCTCGTGTTCCAGTTGGAGACCATCATCTCGATCTTAACCCCGCGGCGGGCTGCCGCGCGGAGGGCATCGTCGATCGTGGTCCAAGGCTTCTTGGACTTCGAGCGCAGCGAGTAGTCGAGAAGCTGGAAACGGAGGCTCTTCTTGGCGGAGCCGATCAGTTCGACTAGCGCGTCGAGCGCGGGCCGGGTGCCGGGCGGGTTCCAGGCTGCGGGGCTGGCCACGAGCTCGATCTCGAAACCACGTGATCTTAGTGCGGGCGGCGGGGCGAGAGGCGCCTTTCCGCTCCGGGCAATCTCCCAGTCGATCTCAAAGATCTTACCGAGCTCGGACGCGAGCCGCGTGTCGCCGACCAGGACGCCCGTCTCATGGATATGCTCGAGCGAGCGCCAGTCGAAGTTCTGACTGCCCACATAGATCACCTGTTGATCGAAGATCATGTACTTGTTGTGCAACACGCCGCCGGTCAGCTTCGAGATGTCGTAAACGCGGGTCGCGCTGTTCTTGAGGGCCTTCATGCGCTCGAAAGACTTTGGGTCCTCGTCGAGCAGGTCATTAGAAACAAGAAAGCGAATTTTAATGCCGCGATCGGCCGCTCTCTCGAGCTCCAGGAGCACGGGCTCGAGCGCGGACTCGTCGGCTTTAGGCGAAGCGATGTAGAACTGCGAGAGCTCGATCGAAGTTTTGGCCGCGCGGATCTGCTCGACCCAGACGTCTTTCGCGTAAGGCAGGTCAGGCTGAGCCA
>JAYVOO010000067.1:0-2565 GCA_043757905.1 Oligoflexia bacterium | reverse complement strand
CGATTTCGTTCGGCAAATTTGACAACACGCCCCCTGTGTCGTAAGACGTTCTACATGTTCTATTCAATAACTCGCATTCTCTCGGTCTCAACCCTGCTACTGAGCACGGTCCAGTTCCTCGCAGCCCGCCCCGCCCAGGCCGACGCCAAGCAGTTCTACCATCAGCGCCGCGAGATCCTGCGCAGCCAGGCCGCCAACTCCATGGGGAATCTCATGACGTTCGCGAATTTCGCGAACCCGCCCGCTCCCCCCACTTTGATCTCGGCCGAGTTCGACGCGCGCCTCAACCCCGCTGACGCCGGTGATCAGCGCACTTTCAAGCAGCGCTACCTGATCGAGTCCAAGTTCGCCGTCGGAGCCAATGCCCCGGTGCTCTACTACATCTGCGGCGAGGCCACTTGCACGTCCGCCTATCTCGACGGCGCGATCGCCGCCCAGGCCAAGAAGTTCGGCGCGCACATGATCGCGCTCGAGCATCGATTCTACGGCAAGAGCGTGCCCTTCACGACGCTCTCGACCGAGAATCTCAAATACCTCTCGACCGACCTTGCGCTGAAGGATCTTGACGCCTTCCAGAAGTTCGCGCAGTCGAAGCTCGGCTTTACAGGCAAGTGGATCGCTATCGGCGGCTCTTATCCCGGATCGCTCTCGGCGTTCTACCGCCTGAAGTTCCCCGCGAACGTCGTCGGCTCGCTCGCCTCGTCGGCGCCGGTCCTGGCCCAGGAGAACTTCGAAGGCTATGACCTGCACGTAAATACGGTCGCAGGCCCGGTCTGCGCGGATCTGATCCGCGCCTCGGTCCAGGAAATTGAAGTGAAACTCAAGACGCCGGCCGACGCGAAGGCGATCCGCCAGCTCTTCGACGCCGAAGCGGTCACCGACGACGTCGACTTCCTCTATCTCGTCGCCGACGTCGCGGCCTCCGCGGTCCAGTATGGCCACCAGACGGAGTTCTGCGCGGCGATCCAAGGCGCGAACGCGATCGCGGGCTACGGCGCCTTCGCCAAGGAGCTCTACAAGCTCTGGGGCGTGAACGCGCTCCAGTTCTCCGTCGAAGCCGCCTTCAGCGAAAACCCGGATGATTACATCTCGGGCTTCGGGCTGCGCTCGTGGTTCTACCAGTCGTGCACCGAGTACGGCTACTTCCAGAACGCCTATCACGATCCCGCGCTCAGCACGCGCTCGGCCAAGATCAATCCCGCCTACCACGCCAAGCTCTGCGAGCGGCTCTTCAACATCAAGGATCCGGTGCCGACGGCCGCGACGAACGACGCGTTCTACTTGCCGCTGCTTGACGCGAGCCAGGCTTCGAAGATCTTCTTCACCAACGGCTCAAACGATCCGTGGTCGAAGCTTTCGATCACGGCCCAAGCCGGCAACAACTCGAACTCCGAGTTAACGCTCCTGACGATCCAGGGGGCTTCACATTGCGAAGACTTGGGACGGCCGGACTTCTCGGATTCGACCGCCCTCAAGAAGTCGCGCTCCCTATTCGAGACTCTCGCCGCCGACTGGCTAAAGTAAGAAGTCCGCGTCAAATATCGTCAATCCACTGGCGGAGATGGACTAGTGCCCCCCGTTCATCTTGGGCCCCGGAAATGCCGATAAAGTCCAAGTGAACCAGGGTAAACGAAAGCTCGCCGCTATCATGTTCACCGACATCGTCGGATACAGCGCGCTCAGCCACAAGCAGGAAGAGCTCGCGCTCGAATTGCTGGCGCTCCACCGCGAACTCATCCGCCCCATCCTCGCGCAGTTCCAGGGCATGGAGATCAAGACCATCGGGGACGCCTTCCTAGTCAAGTTCGAGAGCGCAATCGAGGCCGCTCATTGCGCGATCGAGATCCAGCGCTCGATCGCCAAATCCAACGCTGCGATCGAGAAAGGGCGCCACATCCATATCCGGATCGGCATCCATCTGGGCGACATCCTCTATACCGGCCAGGACGTCTACGGCGATGGCGTGAATATCGCGGCCAGGCTCCTCTTTCTCGCGCGGCCTGACGGCATCTGCATCTCCAACACGGTCTACGACCAGGTCCATAACAAGCTCTCCTGCGAGCTGCAGGACATTGGCGGCCGCAAGCTCAAGAACATCGAGAAGCGCATTCGCGCCTACCGCCTGCTCCATGACGTCAAGCGCGGCGAAACTGGAGTGCTCGAGCGGATTTTTCGGGCCCGCCCGCGCAGCGCCTGGGCGAATTCCGCCGGCCTCTCGCTCATTCTCGCGCTCGCGGTCTTCGGCGCTCACCTCCGCGCGCCCGCACCCGCACCGAACGGATCGACCGCCGCGAGCGATCGAATCGCAGTACTTCCCTTCGCAAACTTGAGCGGCGATTCCGAGGACGAATACATCTCCGACGGCTTCACCGAGGAGCTGATCTCCGGGCTCGCGCGCGGCCCAGGCTCGCGCGTGATCGCGCGCTCCTCGATCCAAGGCTATAAAGGCACGAAAAAAACAGCCTCCGTAATCGGCAGCGAGCTTCGGGTCGGCACGCTCGTCGAAGGCAGCGTGCGGCGCATGGGTTCGAAGCTCCGCGTGACAGTCCAACTCACCAACGCGCG
>JAYVOO010000066.1:0-2573 GCA_043757905.1 Oligoflexia bacterium | reverse complement strand
CCGCACGCTGCATTGTAGAGATGCCTTCATGACCGCATTCCGCGACAGCGATCTGGTACTCATGACTGATATCTACGCTGCGGGCGAAGAACCCATAGATGGCGTCGACTCGAAGTCGCTTGCCACGGCAATCGGCGAGCATAACGCCAGGCCCGAGAACGTGCGGTACGCGGGCGATCTCACTGAGGCAATGGCCGCACTTCTCCAAGATGTCCGCGAGGGTGATCTCGTGCTCTGCCTGGGAGCGGGCTCGATCACGGGACTCGCGCAGCGAGTGGCCGCGGAGATGGAATCGCGCTTCCCATGAGTCCGGCAGTGGACGCCAAAAAATGGTTCGAGGAGAGACTAGCCGGGTTCACGGGCCAGATCCTTTTCGACGAGCCTCTTTCGCGCCACACTTATTACCGGATCGGCGGGCCCGCCCGCATCCTGGCCGTACCGAAATCGCCAGAAGATCTTCGCCTGCTTTCGGAGGGGCTGCGCGTGACCGCCTCGCCGTTCTGGATCCTCGGCCTCGGCTCAAATGTCCTCGTCTCCGACTCAGGCCTCGCGGGAGTCGTCATCAAGCTAGGACGGATCAATCTCGAGATCGCATCCGTCGAACCGAGCCGCATCCGAACGGGCGCAAGCGTCGCGATTTCGACCCTACTCCGCCGCGCAGCTCAAGAAGGTTGGGCGGGTCTTGAGTTTCTCACCGGAGTACCAGGCTCTGTCGGCGGTGCGATCGCGATGAACGCCGGCACGCATCTTGGAGAAACCCAAGGCAGGGCCATCTCCGTTGAAGCCTTCGAGTTGTTGCCAAAAGTCGGCGAGGACCCGCTGCGGACCTACTCCGCCTCGGAGCTTTCTTTCGAATACCGAAAGAACAAGTTTCTCACTTCCTCCTCGATCGTCCTTTCCGCCGAATGGACGGTTGATCCGGCCCGGCCGGAAAACGTAAAAAAACTGATCGATGAGACACTTGCCCGACGCAAAACAACCCAGCCGGTCGATTACCCGTCTTGCGGAAGCGTATTCAAGAACCCCAAAGATTCGGGTCAATCGGCCTGGCAGGTCTTGGATCAGCTGGGACTGCGCGGCCACCGCTTGGGCGGCGCGCAGATCGCCGAGAAGCATTCCAACTTCATCATTAATTTAGGTGATGCGCGCGCAAGCGACGTCGCCGCGCTGATTGACCTGGCCAAGAGCCGAGCCCAGTCCGAGCTCGGTATCACCTTAGAGGAGGAAGTAAAACGCTGGATCTGAACCTTGGGTTATTCCTGCGTGTAGGGAACAACAGCGATCTGGCTTTCGGCGATGCCGAGCGCCTTCGCCATCGCGGGCTTAAGATCCTTCGCGGTGCCAAGTACACTCACCGCAAGGTGGTCAGGCTTAAGGAAATCCTTGAGTGCCGAGTTCACTTCCTCGATCGAGACCTTACCCAGCTCGCTCGCGTAGGACTTCATGAAGCCGTCCGGCAACTCGAGCGTGCGCTCAATCAACTTGTTCTCAACCCGCTTCTTCGGCGTATTGTACATGAAGCCCGCGCTGTTGATCAGGCTATCGCGCGCGAACTCAAACTCGCCTTTGGCTATGCCTTTGTCTTGAACGTCCTTAACCATCTGGAGTGTGAGCGCAAGCGCTTGCACGGTGTCCTTGGAGGCCGGGAAAAGATGGTACTGCCAGGAGCGCGGCTGGCGCCCGTGACGGAAATAACTGTTTGCCCCGTAGCTCCAGCCCCGCTTCACGCGAACTTCCACCATGAGCCGCGCAAGAAAAGAACCGCCGCCGAAGGCATGGTTCCCTAGGTAGAACGGAAAGAAGCGCTTGTCAGTCATGCGCATGCCGATCTGGCCGCCATCGACCTGAGTCTGCGTGCGGTCCGGCTTGTCCACGATCTGGTAGCGCGCCTGGGGAGCGTCGACGGGCGCGTCGACTTTCTTGATCTCCCCGCCCTTCTGCGACAGGCGCGAAGCGACGGCCTTCGACCAGGTTTCGATCTGGCTCTCCGTCGCGTCGCCCGCGCCGACCACCACGATGTTGGCCGCGCGGAAGAGACGATCGTAATGCTGGATAATCTGCATGCGCGTGAGGGCGGCGACTTCCTTCAGGTTGCCCAGGAGTGGCTTGCCGTAGGGATGTCCGTTGAAAAGGAACTTCGTGAAACGGCGGGTCGCGAGTGTTGGGTCATGGCCCAGTTCCTCCAGAAGCTGCGACGTCACTTCAGACTTGAGCTTGATGATCTCACGCTCCGGGAAGGACGGTTTGGTCACGATCTCGTCGACGAGCGCCAGGAAGTTCGGGAGCTGGTCCTTGAGGACTGCGCCACGAAGGATAAGCGCCTCAGCGCGCACTTCGACGTCGAGTCGCGCGCCCATCTGATCGAGCGCGAGATCGATCTGTTCCTTCGTCTTGCTGCGCGTGCCACGGATCAACATCTCGCCCATGAAGTTCGTGATCCCACTCTGCCCGGCTGGGTCGGCGACCGATCCCGCCTTAATGGCGAGGTTCACGTTGACGATGGGAAGAGACGTATCTTGCTCGAACGAAGTCTCGGCGGCGAGCGCCGATGCGCCCGTGGCCAGAAGCGCGAG
>JAYVOO010000065.1:0-2592 GCA_043757905.1 Oligoflexia bacterium | reverse complement strand
CTGGCTTCCACATGCATTCCAAGCTCGACCGTTTCGTCGAGGCTCGCGCCAAAGCAATCGTCGAAGGAAAAGGCATCGACTGGGGTAACGGCGAGGCTCTCGCCTACGCGACACTCCTCAACGAAGGCCACAGCGTCCGCTTGAGCGGCCAGGACGTCGAGCGCGGCACGTTCACGCACCGCCATTCCGTCCTGACCGACGTTGAGAGCGGCGAGCAGTACTGCCCGCTGAAGAACCTCCGCGAAGGCCAAGCCGCGTTCCAGGTCCACAACAGCCATCTCTCGGAAACCGCCGTTTTAGGGTTCGAATACGGCTATTCAATCGCGGATCCATCTGCACTCGTCATCTGGGAGGCGCAGTGTGGGGACTTCTCGAACGGCGCGCAGGTGATCATCGACCAGTTCATCTCGTCCTCGGAATCGAAGTGGCAGCGGATGTGCGGACTCGTCATGTTGCTCCCTCACGGATTCGAAGGCCAGGGGCCCGAGCACTCGAGCGCGCGCCTGGAACGCTTCCTTCAGCTCTGCGGCAAGTACAATATGTCAGTCTGCAACTTCACCACGCCCGCACAGCTCTTCCATGGGTTGCGCCGCCAGGTGAAGCGCGACTTCCGGAAACCCCTCGTGATCATGTCGCCCAAGAGCCTGCTTCGCCATCCGCTCGTCACGTCCACGATCGAGGATTTCACCGATCGCGGCTTCGAAGAAGCGATCGACGACGCGACAGTGGACGCTTCAGCGGTGACGAAAGTCATCTTCTGCTCCGGCAAGGTTTACTTCGACCTGCTCGACGCCCGCGCTGAACGCAAGCGCGCGGACGTGGCACTCGTCCGGGTGGAGCAGCTCTATCCGTTCCCTTCCCAGAAGATTCAGGCGATCCTGGAACGCTACAAGGCAACCAAGGTCGTCTGGGCCCAGGAAGAGCCGCGCAATATGGGCGCCTGGAGCTTCGTGAACAATATTTGGAACGGTGGCTTCGACACCTTTAAAGACCGCGTCGGAGGCCGAGAGATCGCCTACGTCGGCCGCGAAATCGGCGCGGCGCCGGCGGTGGGCTCTCATAAAGTGCACACGAAAGAAGTTCAGGCCCTGCTTGACGCCGCGTTCGCGGGGTAGGGACTAGTTCCTCGAACTCAGCTCACCGCAGGTTTGTGCCTTCACCTCACCAGCGCGGACATGCATTTAAGTATCACTAAATACAAGGTTATTTAGCATCTCATAGGGCGGTCATAAAATAGTTGACTAATTAGGTCTGCAATACTAATGTGCGGCAGTCAAGTATTCCTGTTTCTCGTTTTACGCCCTAGGAGGCCGACCCGTGACCTTTACTCGCAATTTCCGCAGAGCTTGTGCCCTCACCTCTCTCGCCCTACCGCTGCTGTCCGGCTTGAACGCCGGGGCCGCCCCGCGCAAGCCTGTCGAAAGCGCTCCTCCCAAGAAGGCCCTTCCCGCTAAGAAAGTCAAAGGTACCCGGGCTTCGACCGAGACTCCGGCCAAGCCCGCCGGCAAAAAAGCTGTTCCAAAAAAAGCTCCCACTCCGGCTAAGGCCATCGCTCCAGTTGCAGTTGCAGGTGCAGTTGCAGTTGCGATCGCGGCCGAGGTCCCCCTTCCTGTCCTAGTTCCACCTACCCCACTCGAGCCTGCGGCCGCGGCGCCGGTCGCCCCCGTGAAAGCCAAAGAACAGAAGAAGAAAAAGAAACCCAGCAAGCCGCGCCCGAACCCCATGTTCAACATGGACGGAACTCCGACCGCCTTCCGCCATGCCCGGTTTGAGCGCGACTTGAATCGCGCGCGCAGCAATCCCCGTTTCCTCCAACTTCGCGCGAAGCGCCTGGAAGTAGGCCGCTCGCAGATCGAAGCCGACAGCCATAACTTCCTCGAGATCTGGGAAAGCGCCTCGCGACTGCCCCTCGGCGCCGAAGGCCGCGAGCAGCAGTTGAACCGCGCCTATCTCAAGTGGGTCGAGGAGGAGCTCAAGATCAAGTACGTCCACATGGACAACTTGGTCGATGAGCTCATGACGTTCGCGCGGGGCATCCTTCTCAATCCTGACACCATGAACAAGCCCTCCGTCGCGCCGACCATCACCTTCCCGGGTTACGGCAAGACCACGCTCATCCGCGATTGGGCGTCATTGCTCGGCTGGAGCGGCGACTCACAGAACCACGAACTCAAGTCGAGCGACGCGATCGATCTCCCCGGAATGGTGAACTCGCTGCGCACCAATTGGAACGGCGGCGCGCCTAAGTTTCAAGGCATCATCATCGTCGACGAGGCCCAGAAGCTCACAGAGCATTACAACCCGAGCAATTACGATGAAGGGATGTCGCCGCTCGGGAGCGTCCAGGACCTCTGGACCATCTTCGGCAACGGCGTGACCTCAGACACTGAGAGCAGCCCCACCAAAACGCGTCTCGAGCAGCTGCGTACCCAAATCAAGTGGCTCTCCGAGAACGAGAACAGCCTGAACCAGAAGAAGACCGTGATCGATTCGCATGAACAGGGCATCGCCCTGATCCAAAAACAAGTTCGCGACGAAGAAGCCAAGCTGGGCGCAATCGACTCCAAGATCAGCCAGAAAGAGGATCGCCTG
>JAYVOO010000064.1:0-9577 GCA_043757905.1 Oligoflexia bacterium | reverse complement strand
GGGGTACTGATTTTCATACGCCCGACTTTAGTAAAACTTGTCGGCTCCTGCAATATGAATCAGGCGACCGAGCGCCGCGCGTCGATGGGGAAGCGCAGCTGAAAGGTCGTACCTGCCTCGGTTGAACTGGTCACTGAGACCTGGCCCCCATGGGCGTCCATCACTCCTCGCACGAGCGTGAGACCCAGACCCCAGCCGCGCTTGCCGCTGGTTTTGGCCGACTCAGAACGGTTAAACGGTTGAAAGAGACCCTCGATCTCATTGGAGGGAATGGGATTTCCCCAATTATGCACTGAGATGACCGCATGTTCCCCGTCTCGAGTCGCGTGAAAGCTGACGGGCAGGCGAGCGTCGCCGTACTTGAACGCGTTGGAGACGAGGTTCTCAGTCGCTCGCCGGAGCTCGTCGCCGCTCCAGAAGCCGACGATGGGGTCGGCGGAGAATTCCAGAAGCAGGCGATCCCCGTGCACACAGCGGATCTCCTCGCAGACTTCGGAAAGGATCTCGTCCAAGCGCCACTCCGCGATCTGCAGGGAGATCCTCTGACCGGCTCGGATGCGATTGGTATCCAGTAAGTCCCGGATCATGCGATCGGCGCGGTCGATCGACTGCACGATGCGCAGCGCGAGCTTGGGGCTTCTCATCACGTCGGGGGAGCGGATAATCATTTCAGCGCTTGTTTTGGCTGCGGTCAGCGGGCCACGTAGGTCGTGGGAGAGGGCGGCGACGAAATTCTCGCGCAGCCGTCGCTGTTCCTCGAGTTGGTTCGCGAGCTCGCGCGACTGGTCCCGTTCGAGCTCCGCGCGCTTTCGCTCAGTGATGTCTTCCGAGATGCCAAGAAGGTATTCGGGCTCACCCATCTCGTCCAAGATCGCGATTTTGCGCGTGTGCAGGTAGCGCTTCTCCTGAGTGCGCGTATGAAGAACTTCTTCGGGGATGTCCAGGACCTCTGGGCTTTTCAGCACCGCCCGGTCTTTCTCAATGTAGAATTCGGCTTCCTTTTCAGGAAAAAAATCGTAGTCGTTCTTACCGATCAGGTCGGCGCGGGGGTAGCCCAGGAGCTGCTCGCCCGCTCGGTTGAACCGGATAAACCGCAGCTCGCGCGCGTCTTTCACGAAGATCATGTTCGGGATGGTCTCGATCAACGAATTGAGGAAGCGCTCAGATTTGAGCAGCCGCTCCTGCTCGTCCTCCATCTGCGCGAGACATTCCTTCAGTCGTGCATTCTCTTCCGCAAGATCAGCGTGCTGAATTGCCCGAGCGGACGTCAAGCCTGCGGGGATTGCGGCGTTTTTCTTCGGCACCGACTGAATTTAACATAGCAGCCGCCGCCGGTCACGCCGCGTGTTTGTTTTTAGCTTCTTTCACCTTGGCCTCTTTAGGTGCGTCGTCCGGTTGGATGTCGGGCTGCTTCAGGCGCTCCAGGCGATCCAGCATGAGGTTGAAGGACTCGGCGACGTCTTGGAAGTCGTCACCTGGGCGAAGGCGGATGCGCGTCTTGAACTTGCCTTTACGCACATCATCGAAGACTTGCTTGAAGTGGTAGAGAGGGCCGACCGCCCGGTGGGACGCGACGACCGCCGCCAGCGCGGTGAGCACGATGAAGCTCAAGGAGGCCAGGCTCAGATAGGTGATGATCTGTCCCAGTTCACGATAAAGCTGCTGCCTGACCGCTGCGGTCATCGGGGAGAGTTCGACGAGCGTTTCGTAGTTCTCGCGTACGAACGAATAGAATACAGCGGTATGGGCGAGACTTAGAACGAGTCCGCTGCCTGCCGCTAGCGCCGCATAACGGAGCTGCACCCGTGGGTTGATCAGGAAGTTCTTCAGGCGCCTGCGTTGCGAGTATCGGGGTTGCGGATCAGGCAAGCATGACATCCTTTCTCAGTCGCTTCGATTAAGGTGTGCGCGGACTCGGACTTGATTTGCTCGAGCTGCGCCAAGATACGGGACACATTGGAGCGCACTTTCAAGGCCCGGGGGGACTCAGATTGCTGCTGCTTCCCCAGTTGCCTGAGGATGAGTTGGTTCTTTCCCAGCAGCACTACGGACTCGGCCTGTTCCTGCCGCAATTCACCTTGGCGGTCGATGAACCGCCCGCAGCGTTGGCAATCGGTGGAATAACCGGCGCTCGACCAGAGACAAGCGATTGAAAACAGGGTTAAAACCGCAGGCGAAGTCATTAAGGATAATTATAGTCAGGTACTTGAAAAATGTGAAGATAAATTGACCATTGAACTCCGCCTATGGTTTCGGCTATTTGAGCCATGGTTTTTCTCAAGTTAGTGGCCTGGCGTGGCGACAAGCACGTGGATGAACTTCGATTTCGCCCGATCTCCTGAGAATACGGAAGCAGTCCTGAGGCTGATCTCTCGCACCGCTTCGGGGCGGGCGCTCCTGGAGCGCTTCATGCCCGAGCTGAGCAGGGGGCGTATCCGCATTGCTACCTATCCACCCGAGCTGGTTGCGCGCCTTCGCGCCGTGATGGGAGAGGGCCAGCCGATCGGAGCCGCGTTCGTGATCGATCAGGGCCAGGGTACGATCTACCTGGATCCTTCGAGCCCGCTCGGGGTGCTCGCGCCGTTCCTGGTTCACGAGATGATCCATAGCTTGAATAAGGCTCTCTGGAAGGCTGAGAAAAGCGGCATTCGGAAATCCGATCGCGCCGATCTCCTCCTACGCTCAGAAGAAGAGGCTTTCGAAGGCCAGCACCGCTTCGTCTCGGAGCTGGGCGAGCGTTACCCGGAGTTCCGCGCTTTTCTCAAGGCTCATTATCCGAAAGCCAAGATTCTTCATGAAAAGCTGACCGAGCTCGAGATCTCGGACCTCTACGGCTTCAAGGCTTCCTGAGTCGGGCCTCTGCAGGTTATGATTCAATCATCATGATCCGTCGCAGCCTCCTGGCCTCAGCCGCGTCACTACTTGCCTTCCTCGCCTTCCTCTCCTTCCTCACTGGGCCGCTGGCGCGCGCGCACATCCCGCTCGAAGCGGAAGGCGCGGGCGATACGGGCGCGGACCCTTCGGCACTCTCTTACGCCGCCAAGGTTTATGAGCAGGGGGGGGCCACCGACCAACCGCTCTTCGATTACACAATGAAAATTGAGTCTGGGCACAGTGTCGTGACCTACAGCGAGCTGGGCGGAGGTCCCGTGGTCATCGAGGACTACGAGATCGATCCCATGGGCGAACTCAAGGGGCTTCGCTACGAGCAGCGCCAACTGGGGGAGACGGGCACGATCGAGATCAGGGAAGGGAGGCTCGTGTTTCGTTACGCCAAGCAGGGCAAGCCACCGATCCAGGAGGAGGAGCAGCTCGAGACCCCGCTGGTCGCGCCCGGCACGCTCGCGCGCTTCATCGATCAGGCCTGGGACCGGCTCATGAGCGGCGAGAAGCTCGAGATGCGCCTCGCCCTGATCGAGCGCCAGGAAACGGTTGGGATCGAGATCAAGCGTTCTCCAGCCGACGAGAAGTCCGACGAGTTCCGGGTGTTGAAGATCAAACCCGCTAGCTTCGTCATCTCGATGCTTTTCCCTGCGATCCTTGCCGTGCTCGACACGAAGTCCCATCGCCTGCTTTCGTTTATCGGCCCCGCCCCTTCTCGTGTTATGCGTAACGGGAAGTGGGAGTCCATCAAGGCTGATGTTCGCGTCGCCGCACCGAAGAAATAAAATGCTATCTCTCCTCAGAGCCTACCGAAAATCCGACCCTGCGGCCCGAAGCCTGGCGGAGATCCTTTTTCTCTATCCTGGCATCAAGGCTGTGGCCTTCCACCGAATCGCGCATGCGCTTTGGCAATGGGGCGTGCCGTTCCTCCCGCGGCTGCTCTCGGAGGTCTCGCGGTTCCTGACGGGCATTGAGATCCATCCTGGCGCCCAGGTCGGGCGCGAGGTTGTGATCGACCACGGCTTCGGAGTCGTGATCGGCGAAACTGCTGTCGTCGGCGACCAGGTCCTGATCTATCAAGGTGTGACCCTCGGGGGGGCTCAGCTGAAGCCCGGAAAGCGCCATCCCACAATTGGCGCGCGCTCGGTGCTTGGCGCGGGCTGCAAGGTGCTTGGCAATATCGAGATCGGCGAAGGCACGCGTGTCGGTTCGAATTCCGTCGTCATCGAGAGCATGCCGCCTCATTCCACGGTCGTTGGCATCCCCGGCCGAATCGTCATGCGGGCGCCTGATGAGCGGGCGCCTGATTTTACCATTTGAACCCAGACTTCCAACCCAGACTTCAAGGTAAAGACCATGTACGTCGATCAGGACATCACTTAGACCGTAGGTAGAACCCCATTAATTCGCCTGCGCTTCCAAAAGATATTCGCTCACGCCGGTCGACGAGAAATACCTCGCGGGCTTATCCTAAGTCGTTGCTGAGTGCCGGAAGGAATTCGAGGCCCTTTGCCATGGGAAGCAGGTCACGTTCCTTTAGCCACTCCGGATTGAAGAGCCGCGACATATAGCGGCCACCGCCGTCACAGAGGATCGTGACAATCACCTGGCCCGGGCCCTTCTCGCGCGCGAGCCGCACGGCGCCGCACACGTTGAGCGCGGCCGAGGAGCCCAGAAAAAGGCCTTCGTGTTTCAGCAGGTAATCCAGCATCTCAAGGATCAATGGATCGCCCGTGCGGTAGGCGTCGTCCACGGGCGCGCCTTCGAGGTTCTTCGTCACGCGGCCCTGGCCAATGCCCTCGGTAATCGAGTCGCCGTCGTCGAAGTCGAGGTTCCCGCGCTTGAACCAGGACCAGATCGAGGCGCCGTGCGGATCGGCGCAGACTGTGGTGATTTTCGGATTTTTTTCTTTCAGGAACATCGAAGTGCCTGCGAGCGTGCCGCCGGTACCCACCGCGGCAACGAAGCCCGTCACGCGGCCATTCGTCTGTTCCCAGATCTCGGGCCCAGTCGTGCGGTAATGCATTTCTCGGTTTGCGGTGTTGTCGAACTGATTGGCCCAGAACCCCCCGGGGGTCTCCTCGGCCACTCGTTTTGCTACGTGATTGTAGTTGCCGGGCTCGGAATAGGCCGCCGGAGGAACCGCGCGCACCTCGGCGCCCATCGCGCGCAAGAGATCGAGCTTCTCTTGCGACTGCGTGTTCGGGATCACAATGATGGTGCGGTAGCCCTTGGAGTTGGCCACGAGCGTGAGGCCGATGCCCGTGTTGCCTGCCGTGCCTTCGACGACGACTCCGCCCGGCTTGAGTAGGCCGCGCTTTTCCCCATCCTCGATGATGGCGAGCGCAGCTCGGTCTTTGACCGAACCGCCCGGATTCAGAAACTCGGCCTTGCCGTAAATTTCGCACCCAGTGGCCTTTGAAAGGGAGTCGAGTAGGATGAGGGGGGTGTTGCCAATAGAGAGAGAGAGGCTCATGGGCAGAAGCTACTGCAGGTTCGCGAAGAAGTCGTTGCCCTTGTCATCTACAACGATGAAAGCCGGGAAGTTTTCGACTTCGATCTTCCAGACGGCTTCCATGCCGAGCTCGGCGTATTCCAGCACTTCGACCTTGCGGATGCAGTCTTTCGCCAGGCGGGCCGCTGGCCCGCCGATGGAACCGAGGTAGAATCCTCCGTACTTCTTGCAGGCGTCGGTCACGGCTTTACTCCGATTACCCTTGGCGAGCATCACGAGGCTTCCGCCTTGGGCCTGGAAGAGATCGACATAAGAATCCATGCGGCCAGCAGTGGTCGGACCGAAAGAACCTGAGGCGTAGCCTGCAGGGGTTTTTGCGGGACCGGCGTAATAGACCATGAACTGTTTCATATAGTCCGGCATGCCCTGACCCGCGTCGAGACGCTCCTTGATCTTTGCGTGCGCGATGTCGCGCGCGACGATCATCGGGCCCGTGAGGGAAAGTCGCGTGCGAATCGGGAACTTCGAGAGCGTCTCGCGCAGTTCTCGCATCGGCCGCGTGAGATCGAGTTGGATGACTTCACCCGCCAGGTCCTCGTCGCCCAACAGAGGTTCGGGCAGAAACTGCGCCGGATTCGTCTCGAGCTTCTCGAGAAAAACGCCGTCGCGTGTGATCTTGCCCAGGGCCTGGCGATCGGCCGAGCAGGAGACGGCGATCGCGACCGGGCAGGAGGCGCCATGGCGAGGAAGTCTCACGACTCGCACGTCGTGGCAGAAGTACTTGCCGCCGAACTGCGCGCCGATGCCGGTGCGTTGGGTGAGCTCGTGCACTTTTTTCTCGAGTTCAAGATCGCGAAAGCCGTGGCCGAGCCTCGAACCCTGTTCGGGAAGCGTGTCCAAGTAGCGCGCCGAGGCGAGCTTCGCGACTTTCAGCGCGTACTCGGCCGAGGTGCCGCCGACGACGACCGCGAGATGATAAGGCGGGCACGCGGAGGTGCCGAGAGTCTTGAGCTTCTTCTCGAGAAACTCCATGAGCGCTTTGGGATTCAGAAGCGCCTTGGTCTCCTGGAAAAGGTAGCTCTTGTTAGCCGATCCTCCGCCTTTGGCCATGAACAGGAACTTGTACTCCGATCCGCCCGTCGCGTAGATCTCAATCTGCGCGGGCAGGTTGTTGCCGGTGTTCACTTCCTGGTACATGTCGATCGGGGCAAGCTGCGAATAGCGGAGATTGGACGTCTGGTAGGTGTCGAAGACGCCGCGCGCGATTGCTTCCTCGTCATTAAAACCAGTGTAGACACACTGGCCTTTTTTTCCCATTACGATTGCCGTTCCCGTGTCTTGGCAGGACGGTAGGACGAAACCCGCGGCGATGTTGGCATTCTTCAGAAGTTCGAGCGCCACGAAGCGGTCGTTCGGAGACGCGTCCTTGTCATCCAGAATCGCACGAAGCTGCGCGAGATGCCCGGGCCGGAGCAGGTGAGCGATGTCACGCATCGCCTCGCGGGTCAGAAGTGTCAGCGCCTCAGGCGCGACTTTCAGGAAGGTCTGGCCACCGCCTTGGAACTCGGAGACAAAGTCCTTCGTCAACAGGCGGTACTCGGTCGTGTCGGCGTGGCCGGGGGCATGCGGCAGAATCTCGGAGAATTGGAAATCCATCGTCATAGGATTCCAATACTAGCAGGAGGTATGGCTTCGTTGGAACGGCTAAACTGGCAATGCCGATCTGAACCCCTCAGCTCATGTTGTCGAACTTCTGCTGTTTGCCGATGATCGCGAGGGGTCCCGAGAGATTATGGCCGCAGTTCGTATGCCCGGGAATGGCGCAATGGGGGCCTTCTCCGTGGGTGTGCAACGTGCGAATAGTAGGATACTTGGCCTTGTAGTAGGCGACAGCCTTGGCGATGGCGGCGACGAGTTCAGGCTCTGGTTTGTGAGTCAGGAGATTGTCGACGACAGCGATTCCAAGGCGGCCCGAGTTGGTGCCAGCGGCATGCGAGCCCAGGCGGGACGGGTCTCGGCCTTCGAAGAAGGTCCACTTGCCGTTCACCTTCTTGATGAGCATATGGTAGGAAATATCTTTTTTATCGAGGCCCTTGCGATTCATGCCCGTCTGCTGGAGCGACTTGAGTGTCTCGTTCTGGGCGCCTTCGGTATGGTGGACGACGATGTCGGTCGGAGTGCCAAGCATGTAGCGGCCCTTCCAGGCAGCAGGATTCCTGTCCCAGGGGGCCGGGGCGGCGCCCCAGTCCTTGCGTTTGACCAGGTCATGTTCGAAGTCGTTTACGCTGGCTTGACTGGTGGCGGTGATCGGATTGAAAATGCGTTGAAATAGGTTTCGTTTGGGAGCGTTTGGCAGCTCGATCGAGAGTTCGCCTGCGGCGCCGTTCTTGGCGCAGTCCGCGGGTTTTGTTCTCGCGCCGCTCAGGACAGAACTGCCGTGGATGATTTTCTGGGTGGCGTCGCGCGCCTCTCGCTCTTCGCGCTTTGCGCGCTTCCGGTCCAGGCGCGCCTCACGATCGGCGGCATTCGCTTCTTCCTGCTCCTGGATTTCGGCCGCCGTCCGGTGGTGGAGAGGCGAGCTGAAGTGGGCGCCTGCCGAGCAAATCGAGGTCTCGAAAATTAGAGTCAGTACGAGAATTGCCGAAAGTGCCTGCCTGGATTTGCTGGAAGAGTTCATAATTACCCTCCTAATGAGCAACTGCTACGCCATGACCTGCGTCCGCTTCGACACTTTGCCTGCGAAAACAAGAAATCGTCCTGCCTCCGGGCCGCGCGCGCGTTTTCGTCGAAACACCTGCACAAGAATTCGACAGCAGCCCAAGAGTTTGACACTTGCCGGGAGTGCGAGTCAGGGGGTAGGTTTCGCGCAAGATGTTTCCGCAAATCACTGTAATCAATGGAAGCCTGGCGGGGGGCCAGGGTAGCACCGGGGCTCTTCTCCAGCTCCTTGGAAATGCGATCGGCCAGCGCGCGAGCCTTCGGCAGATCGAACTCCGGGAGATTTCCGATCCGTCTTCGCTTCTCGAGACGCTTCGCAATAGCGACGCGTTTGTCTTCGCGACTGGCACCTACTGGGACTCCTGGGGCAGTCCGCTTCAGCGCTTCCTGGAGCAGATCACTGAGACGGAAGGTGATCCCGCGATTTGGCTCGGCAAGCCCGCGGCGGTCGTCGTCACTATGCATTCCGTGGGAGGCAAGGGAGTGCTTTCGCGGCTCCAAGGGGTGCTCTCGACTCTGGGTTGCCTCATTCCCCCGATGAGCGGGATGGTCTACTCGCAAGCGAACCATCTTGCGCTTCAGAGTCGGAAGAACACGACCGAAGGGCAGAGTCTGGATTTCTGGCGACCCGAGGATCTCACCGTCGTTGCCCACAATCTCCTGGAGTCGCTTGGAGCGCGGAAGAGCTGGAAGTCCTGGCCCGTGGACCGAGAGGACTTCGAGCGGCCTTGGTTTTTCAATTGACCCTTCTTGAGCGAACCGGTTAGTTACAACGCCATGAGCTCACTCGGACCCATCTCGAAGTTTATCAAGCATCATTATCGCCATTTCAACGCGGCATCCCTCGTGGACGCGGCCGAGGGCTATAAGAAGCATCTCGATGGCGGCGGCAAGATGATGATCACGCTCGCCGGCGCGATGAGCACAGCCGAGCTCGGCCTTTCGCTGGCCGAGATGATCCGCCAGGACAAAGTCCATCTGATCACGTGCACGGGCGCCAACCTCGAAGAAGACATCTTCAATCTCGTCGCGCACGACCATTACGAGCGCGTTCCGCATTACCGCCAGCTCTCGCCGCAGGAAGAGCAGGGTCTGCTCGAACGCCACATGAACCGCGTGACCGACACCTGCATTCCGGAAGCCGAGGCCATGCGCCGGATCGAGACCGTGATGCTCGACCAGTGGACGAACGCCGACAAGGCGGGCGAGCGCTACTTCCCCCACGAGTTCTTTTATCGGGCGATCCGGAGCGGCAAGCTCAAGCAGCATTATCAGATCGATCCCAAGGACAGCTGGATGGTCGCGGCCTGCGAGAAGAACATCCCGATCATCGTCCCCGGCTGGGAAGACGCGACCCTCGGGAACATGTTCGCCGCCGCCTGTATGCGCGGCGAAGTGAAGAACGTTCACACCGTTCGCACGGGCATCGAATATATGGTGCAGCTCTCGGAGATCTATCAAGGCCTCACGAAGTCAGGCTCGCTTGGGATGTTCCAGATCGGCGGCGGGATCGCGGGCGAT
>JAYVOO010000063.1:0-9577 GCA_043757905.1 Oligoflexia bacterium | reverse complement strand
AGAACTCCGGTTTGTGGAAGTTCGGCTTGATCTGCACCGGTAGGTTCAGGCTCCAGAAGGATCGGCTGCCGGATTTTCCGAAGATCGCGTAGGCGTTGCCGATGATCTGGGTCGGGTCGCCGTTCCAGTCGAGCGTATCGAGGGGAATCGTCATTACGGAGTTCCAACCGTGGTGGACAATCTCAGCCGTATGCGTGAAGCCCGGCGTGTGGATGCCCTCGATGAAAGGTTTCTTGTTTCCGGGAATCTTCACTTGGAAGTCCTCATTGTACGGGCTTACTTCAAACTCGTAATAGGGAGTGTGGTCGCCCTGCATCCCGCCGACGGAGATGAAGATCTCGACGACGTCGAACTGGTAAGGGAACTCTTTGGGTCCGAGCTTCTTCTTGGCGGTCAGCTCGGGCGTGTGCACCTCGAAGCGCGCGATCAGGTTGTTGCCGTCGAGCTTGAACTCGACCTTAACCGGCTCGGAGAGTGAGCTCTTGGCCGGATAGACGAGGTTAAGGGGCTGAGGCGCGGCGAAAGCGGAGCTTGCAGTGGCCAGCGAAAGGATCAGAAAGAGCGGCGATTTCTTCGTCATAGCCCCCTCTTTTACAAAAATTGACCAATATAGTCAACTTTGTTTTGCAGGTTCAACCTCGTGTGCTGCCAACAGAATTGAACCGCCCGCCTCCGGGAGTTCTACGAAATGATTGGAGAATTACCGGGCATGAACGCTGCTCCTGGGTGCTCTCACAACAAAGGAGCCCAAGATGATTTCTAAGACCCTTCTCGCACTTTCCGCAGCTCTGTTTTTTCAGACCCTGCCGAGCCAAGCTCTCCCACGCGTTTCAGTTCTTCGTTTCAACCAGGAGGCGGGCCAGATTTACAGCGGCTGTCACGGGTGGCTCTATGATCGCCAGGATCAGCTACGGACGGAGCTTGAGGGGGAATTAAAAAAACGCGGACTTCACGTTTTGGAGCGACGTCAAATCCGGACGATCCACGAGGACGAATACGAGCTGCCTAATCTCGATCGCGCGTCCGTTCCGAAGCGCGGGCGTTTTCTCTCGGCTCAATACACGGTGACCGGCGCGGTAACGGAGGTCGGGATTTGCGAGCAATCCTCCGGTTCGTCTCTGCAGCTCGGAGGGGTGATCGCTCTCTTGGGTGGTCCTTCGGCGAATCTGGCCGCGGGTCGGAAGGACGCGGTTTCGAAAGTGAAGCTGGTCGCTCACCTCGTTTCAGTCGAGACTGGAGAAATCCTGCAGACTTTTGAGGCTCGTGGGGAGGTCGTGGACAAAGGGTATAACCTCGAAGGGGTTTTGCTAGGTATCGGTGCCGCGCATCGGGAACGAATCGCGCCTCCAATCGAGCGCGCATCGCACGAAGCGATTCAGGAACTCGCTTCTCAGATCGCGAACCACGTTGCGAAGAGCCCTTGATGCGGCTAGGATGCGGGGATGGTTAAAATGTCGATCTCTTATGTCGGTGAGAAGCATTGCGAGTTGACCCACGAGCCATCGGGCTCGCGCATCGAGACGGACGCTCCCAAGGACAATCAAGGCTTGGGCGCACGTTTCTCGCCCACGGATCTGGTGGGCGCCGCGCTTGGAAGCTGCATCCTGACGACGATTGCGATCGTCGCGGAGCGCGACGGGATCGATATTCGCGGCGCCGAAGCCGACGTCGAGAAGGAGATGGTCAGCCAGCCCACGCGCAGGATCGGTTCACTCTACACACGAGTGCGCCTGCCCGCCCGGCTGACTCCGGAGCAGCGCAAGAAGCTCGAGAATTCCGCCCATCAATGCCCGGTTCACAAGAGCCTGGCCGCCGAAGTGCAGGCGTCGATCGCTTTCGAGTACGTCTAGCAAGTCCCTGCGTTCTCGCTCAATGCGCGTCGATCGCGCCCGTAGGCTTGCTTCTGAGCTGAAGTCGGTAGAGCGGAATCAGCGAGAACGCGAAGATGATCATGATGACGTAAAGCAGCTGGTTGAAGCTCATCATGAAAGCCTGGTTCTGCACACGGTAGTAAATGCTCTTGAGCGCGGCCTGCGAGCCCTCAGCCATACCGATTGCAGAGCTCATTTTGTGGCTCATTCCCGAGCTCATCTGGAAATAAGCCTGCTGGGTGGCAGGCTTCAAAAGCGAGACGTGGGTGACAAGATCGAGATAGTTTTGGTTGCTATTGACCGTGAGCAGGGTACCGATCAACGCGATGCCGATGCTGCCGCCGATTTGGCGAAGAAGGTTCATCAGGCCCGCGACTTGACCGAGGGCGGGTCCGCTGAACTGAGACAGGATCGACGAATTGATCGGAACGAAAAGGAAAGCCATGCCGAATCCGCGCATGAAAAGCGTGTTGATGATCTCCTGATGACTCGACAGCGAGGAGAACTGGGTCATCATGACCATGCAGATCTCGAGCGAGACGAGTCCGATGAAGATCATTTTCTTCGGATCGTACTTGCCCATCGCCTTGCCGATGAAAGGCATTAAAACGGCCGTTAGGATCGAGCCTGGGATGAAGAGCATGCCGATCTGAGTGGCGTCATAATGGAACACCCGGGACACGAACACGGGCAGCATGAAGATGATGCCGTAGAGGAAGAAGCCGAGCGCCGCCATGAGAAGGGTGCCGTTGACGACGAGCGGATTCTTGAAGAGCCTAAGGTTCACGATCGGGTGCTCGACCTTGAGCTCCCATGCTACGAAGGCCGGGAGGCAAACGGCCGCGATGAGCGTCGTGACGACGATGCCCGTGGAGGAGAACCAGTCATCGGCCTCACCGCGCTCGAGCACGTACTGCAGGCATCCAATACCCAGGGCGAGCAGAGCCAGTCCCATCATGTCGATCGGCTTGCTCTTCGCGCGCGCATGGGCTGAGCTCTGTTCCACCGTGCGAACAGGTTCTTTGATGTAAATAAATGCGACGAATGCGGCCAATAGCCCGAGCGGAAGGTTGATGTTGAAGATCATGCGCCAGCCGAACTGGTCGGTCAGATAGCCGCCCAAGGTTGGCCCGAGTGTCGGACCGATCATCACGCTCATCCCGAAGATCGCGCCTGCGATCCCGGCCTTCTCTTTCGGGAACTGCTCGTAGATCAACGTCTGGGAAGTCGGCAGAAGCGCGCCGCCGGCGAGGCCCTGAAGGATTCGGAAAAGAGTCAGCGTGAAAAGATTGGGAGCGAGGCCGCAGGCGACTGAGGTCGCAGTGAAGAGGATGATGCAGCCGATGTAATACTTGCGTCGACCGATCCGCTCGCCCGCCCAACCTGACAACGGCAATACGATCGCGTTGGCGATGATGTAGCCCGTGACCACCCAACTGATGTCTGCGAGCGTCGCGCCGAGATTCCCCATCATGGAGGGAATCGCCACGTTCACAATCGACGTGTCGATGATCTCAAGCAGCGAAGCCAGGACGGCGACAAATATGATCCATTTGGACTCGCGTGGCATAAAGCGCTCAGTGCTTACTGACCCGAACGTCGGCCGAGAGGCCGGCTCGAAGGAGCTCGATCTCGGCCGGAGTCACGTCCTTGAGAGAAATACGGACCGGGACCCGCTGGACGACCTTCGTGAAATTCCCCGTGGCGTTGTCCGGAGGGAGGAGCGTGAAGGTCGAACCCGTGGCCGCGCTCACGTTCGTGACCTCGCCGGAAAAAGTCCGGCTGGATACTGCGTCAACTTTGATCCTGACGGTCGCGCCGATTTTAATCGAGGAGAGGTCGGTTTCTTTGAAGTTCGCCGTGATCCAGCGCTCTTGCGCGTCTACGAAGCCTAAGAGCGGCACTCCGGGGGCCGCAAGCTGGCCAGGTTCTGCCGACTTCTTGGCGATGAAACCTTCCGACGGAGCCTTGAGTTTGGTATTATCGAGATTGAGCTGCGCCTGCGCGACCTGGGCCGAGATTGATTCAAACTTGGCTTTCAGCCCCGAGTACGCCGTCGACACCTGGTCGTATTGCTGCTGGGAGACCGCTCCCTTGGAGTAGAGGCCTGCGAGGCGCTTGAAATTTTTCTCGGCGTCGCGCTCGTTGGCCTCAATCGACGTCAGCTCGCCCTTCAACTGGCGAAGGGAGTTCTGGTAATCGCGCTCGTCGATCTCGATCAGGATGTCGCCCTTGGCGACCCGCTGGCCTTCGGTCACCCGCACCTGCGTGATGTAGCCCGCTACCCGGGGAGCGACCATGAGCGCGTGCGCTTCGACCTGAGCGTTGTCGGTCGTGACGTACATCAAGTATTCGAACGTGAAGTAAATGCCCAGAAGCAGGGCGAGTCCGCCAACGATCGCGAGAATCTTCTTTTTCTTTTCGACTTTCTTTTCCATGGAATGCCTCGAGTCAGGGATTGAATTGAGTGAGCTGCTGGCCGGTGGCCAGCTCAAGATTGATCAAGGATTCGATGGCGCCGATGCGCGAGTTGACTTCGCCCGCCGATGCGCGGAAGAGCTCGAGCTCGGCGTCCAGTAGGTCGGTGTTTGTGCGGGTGCCGGCTTTGCGCCCTTCACGGGCGAGGCGGACGCTTTCGCGGGATTTCTGCACGTCATCTTGCCGGGCCTCGAAGACCGAGCAGTAATAGAGGAACTTCCGGCGCCAGAGCTCTTGGTCCTGGCGCGCATGGAGACGCGCGATCTCGAGCGACTTCTCGGTCTGGACTCGCTGCTCGACGCTCTCCTTCGAGCGCGCATAGGAACCCAAACCGTCGAAGAGGTTCATGCTGACCGATATCCCGAGCTGGTAGGCTTCGCGAAACGCAGCGGTGTCGCTGATGGAGTCGTTTAGGTTGTTGTAATATTGATATTGTCCGAAAAGCGCGACGCGAGGGGCCCAGTACCTGCCGGCCGCGGATTCCTGCAGGCCAAAAGCCTCGGTCTTCCGGGCTAGGCTCGTCAGGTCTTTGCGTTCGCTGGACTTCTTCGAATCGAGCGCGGATAGGACTGCGGGCTTGAGCAAAGGCAGCTCACCCTTGAGCTCGCGTTCCTCGGATTCTCGACCGAGCGCTTCGGCCAGTCGGTTTCGCGAGATAGCCAGCGCGTCCTGGGTATTCAGCACTTCCGAACGCGCTTCGCTGACCTGCACCTCGACTCGGAGCACGTCATAGTTCGTGGAAACGCCGGCGCGCTTGAAGAGGCGGGTGTCCTTGAGATGGTCTTCGAGCGTCTTGAGGTTCTGCTCGGCGACCTGCCGGAGCTGCTGCGCCGCGAGAGCTTTGAAGAACTGCAGCTCCACCTCGCGCTCGACCTGGAAGACGGCCCAGTCGGTCTCGTCGATGGCCGCGGATTCGAGCGCTTTGGCCGCGTAATAGCGGCTCGTGCTGACGAAGCCGTCAAAGAGCGGCAGCTGTGCGGTGAAAAGGATGTTCGTGGTCGGGATGATCTGCGGGATCGAGGTCGCGGCGGGCGCGCCCGGGAATGTGACGTCGGTCAGCGCGTACTTTTTCGCCAGCAGGTAGCTACCGGAGGCTCCAACAGAGGGGAGATAGCCGGAATAGGATTCAACCCGCTTCCAGGAGGCCTCTTCACCCGATGAGCGCGCTTTCAGGATCTTGGGCGAATCCGTGAGCGCCTCGGATACCGCCTGCCGGACATTCAGCTCGGCGGCTAAAACTGAGCCAGGCTGCGCGAGCAGCGCGACAAGGGAGAGTAGGTGCAGAACATTAAATTTTTTAAGTATGCGCATGGAGCCTTCCGATATCCTCCCAGGATACCCTGATATGGTTTGCACTGCAAACGATTTGCAGTTACAA
The DNA here is from genome assembly GCA_043757905.1 of Oligoflexia bacterium. Taxonomy (GTDB): domain Bacteria; phylum Bdellovibrionota; class UBA1018; order UBA1018; family UBA1018; genus JAYVOO01. Next base: position 3,850 of record JAYVOO010000063.1, on the reverse strand, counting down.
CAGAAATAATGGGAAAGTCGCTTCTGGGCCGCGGTCCATGCAAACCAATCGCTGATGCCGCCACGGTGCATCCGTCACTCAAGGCATATTTCGGTTATTGTCTCTATAAGGCCGCTCTCCGGCTGCGGGTGCAGATGGATGAAGCTTTGAGTCATGAGAAGTTGATTGCGCCCCAGCTCGGGATCCTGGGTGTGCTCAAGGATTCGCCTCCACTCAGCCAAGTCGCGCTGGGTACCCAAATGGGAATCGACAAAGCGACGATCGTGAAGTTGATCGACGATCTGGAGAGCCGCAAGCTTGTCAGCCGGCATCCCCATCCTGAGGATCGCAGGGTAAATCTCGTGCAGATCACCGCTCGCGGAAAGACCGTGTTCGGCGACGCCATCAAGATCTGCAAGAAGACGGAAGACCACTTTCTCGAGCATCTCGAGCCATCGGAGAGGGATGCCCTTCGCAAGATCATGCCGAAGCTTCTTCGCTGAGTTTTGCCTTGATAATCCCGATTGATCGCCCATGATTATAGCAATCGGGGGAACTTTCATGAACAAGTCGAATGCGGGATGGCTGGCCAGCTTGAAGCGGCTCTTCAGCAGTCCGAGGATCGGGGCGGTTTTTGTTCTTGGGTTCTCGAGCGGCTTGCCCCTTCTCCTTACAGGCGGCACGCTTCAGGCCTGGATGAAGACAGCCGGCGTGGATCTGGGCACGATTGGGATGTTCTCCCTCGTGGGCGTGCCTTATACGCTCAAGTTCCTCTGGGCCCCGATAATGGATCGATACATCCCGCCGTTCATGGGCCGGCGGCGCGGCTGGATGATGATCTGCCAAGTGGCGCTCGTGATCACGATTGCGGCGCTCGCTTTCTCCAATCCGGGCGGTAATGCTCCGCTCGTGGCTCTGATCTCGCTCTTCGTCGCTTTCTTCAGCGCGAGCCAGGACGTCGTCGTCGACGCCTATTGCGCGGAGATCCTGAAACCCGAGGAGATGGGCTTCGGTTCTTCGGCTTACGCCAATGGCTACAAGATCGCGATGGCAGTCTCAGGCGGGGTCGCGATCCTGCTGGCGGATCATCTTTCCTGGCAGCAGGTCTATCTGATCATGGCTGGCGTGATGTCATTGGGCATCGTCGCGGCGTATTTCTCGCCCGAGCCTGAGATCAGGGCGGCGATGCCGGCCTCGATGACCGAGGCCTATATCACACCTCTCATGGAGTTCTTCCGCCGCTCAGGCTCGATCGAGATTCTCGTCTTCATCGTCGTTTACAAGTTGGCGGACGTCATGGCCAATGCCTTGGTCACGCCTTTCCTGATTGAGCTTGGCTTCTCGCTGACGGCGATTGGCGCCGTGCTCAAGGGCGTGGGCTGGATTGCCGGAATCTCGGGCGGACTGCTCGGCGGTATCATCATGGTGCGTATGGGGATCCGCCAAGCGCTCTTGGTCTTCGGGGTGTTGCAGGCGGTTTCCGCGCTCCTTTACATGCTGCTTGCGGTGGTCGGGCAGAATTACCCCGTGATGGTCAGCGCGATCGTGATCGAGCATCTCTGCGCGGGGATGAGCACGGCGGCGTTCTGCGCATTCTTCTGGACTCTTTGCGATAAGCGCTACACGGCCAGCCAGTACGCGCTTTTAAGCAGCTTCATGGCCCTGACCCGCGTCTTCATTAGCGCTCCGAGCGGCTTCCTCGTCAAGGCCCTCGGTTGGCCGACCTACTTCCTGGGCTGCGCTCTCCTGGGTGTCCCCGGCCTATTGATGCTGCTCCTCAGGTTCAAGAAGTGGAGCGGCCCCGGAACCCAGCTCGAAGCCCCTTGAGTCTGCTGTTATTATTAAACAAACAACATTGACAGTTCTATAGTCTGAGTGTAATTACCTGATCACTTCAATCGCGTTATCAGGGTGAAAATGCCTAAAACTTGGAAATACTCGCGCCCCGTTCTGGTCGTCGCGCTCGCGTTCGCTCTGCTTTCCGGCGTCGTCGGTTGCGCGACCCGGAGCAACGTCTTTAGCGATTATTACGCGCGTCTGCGGGAAGTGCCCCAGGCAAAGGGCGCTCGCCGCACCGTCGTCTTCTTTCTTGTCGACGGTCTCGCGCTCGACGTCTACCGTTCCGAGCAGACGCGGCTGCCGGAGATCCGCGCGTTCTTCGAAAGCCGCGAAGGGGGCCACGCCTATGTCGGCAGGGCGTCCTTCCCGACGCTGACCTATCCGAATATCTCGTCGATCCTGACGGCAAGCCCGATTGGGTCCCATCCCGTCATAGGCAATCTCGTCTATGACGGGCAGAAGGTCCTGAGCTACGAAAAATTTTGGAACTCCGGAAAGCTCAACGACGCCGTCGGTAAGGACACCGTCTTCAGCGCCGTCGGAAAGCGCGGCGGGAACTCGGTTAGCCTCTCCTATTATTTCAAGGCTGGCTCGACCGCGCATCTCGGGGACGATTTCAAGACGGGCCTGGCCTATCTTCACGAGAACTACCGGTATGTCGACACTAAGACTCTCGGGGCTTTGGACGGCCTGCTCACCCGTACTTCGCCCGAGAAGTGGCCGGAATTCGTCTTCGTCCACCTGATTGGCTTCGATGCACTGGCGCACGAGCACGGGCCGGACTCGAAAGAGGCGCGTGAGTACCTGCGCGAGCTCGACGCAGGCCTGAAAGACACCTTCACGACACTATCGGAGGCACAGAAAGCCGGCAAAGATGTGGTGACGTTTCTCACCGCCGACCACGGCTTCATGGCGGTCAAGCGGTTCTCCGACATCGACAGTTTCGTCCATCTCGCCGACAAGGACATCGTTGTGCTGAACCAGCATCGACTCGCGTCGCTCTACTTCCCGGACGGTTGGACTCCGCGCGGGCAAGCGATGCTGCTTGCGGCCGCGCGAAAGTCTTCCGGCGTATCGCTCACTGCTCAGCGCTTGAAAGGCGGCCGCATTCTGCTTGAGACCGGGGGCGAGAGCGCAGTCGTAGCCGTGAGGCCTTCCAGCGTCTGTGGCGACTTCGGATTCGAGATGAGTGTCGAGGTGAACCGCAGGGACGGCCGGGCGATCGTTCCCCGCGTCCGCCCGTTCGCTTGCCCTGGAAAATTCGAGACTTTCGATCGAGAGATGCGCTCGGATCTCGTCGCAAGCGTGGCGCGATATTTCGCTGCAAAGCACTCTCCCGACGCACTCCTGCTTGCGAGCGACTCGACCTCTTTCACGCAAGGGACACTGGGCGAGCATGGTGGCGCAAGCGAGGAGGAGTCGGCTGTTCCCATTCTGATCCGAAATGGGCGCATGGATCAGGCCAAGGGCCCGGTCGCGACCTACCGGCTGCTCTCGTTCCTGAAACAGAGCGCGAATGGCGCGACCCGCGTCACGGGCGTTCCTGGCGAAGGCAGTTATTCCTCAGTCGAGGAGGTCGCACCGGCGCCAGTCGCCGAGAGCGCGGTCAATGAAGCCGCGATGATCCAGTTTGGGCTCAAGCTTTCGACGCCGACTCGCGTGTCGACCTTGAGTTTCTGGCAGGCCGAGCAGCCGACCGGGGACTCAATCAACTTGCGCTCTCCATTCAGTCCCGGGCTTTCGGCCGAATTCACGCAGTTTTGGTCGGCCACGGCCGCGTCTTTCGTGGACTACCGGATCTCGTTCGCCAACTACGGGTCCGGCAACTCCGGCGCCACCCAAGAGTTCCGCGTGGGCGCGGGCTATCGATTTGGCGATCGTGACGTCCTCTATGGTGCGTTCGGACTCGGGCAGGAGTACTTCTCGCCGGCCGCCGATCTCGGATCGATCCGCAAGCTCGAGAAGCTCACCATTCCGGAGATCGCCTTCGGGACACGGAGCCGAATCTTCTCTTTCGGCCTGGGCGACCTGG
>JAYVOO010000062.1:0-2596 GCA_043757905.1 Oligoflexia bacterium | reverse complement strand
ATCGCGGCTGCCGAGAGATGGCGAGGCGAGAAACGTTTCATGTCCCGCCGGCCACCAGTACAGGGCTTCCCGCAAGGCCGCGCGAAGGGCCGGCGTTGATATCCAGGTCGGCCGACTTGTTTTGAGGAGTCGCGACCTTCGCGTAATCCTTAGCTGCTGGGACCGAACCCGGCGCGGCTTCCTGCTGGGCCGCCACTCTTTGAGCCTCCACGTATCCCAGCGTGAAGCATCCGAGCTGGTTCGTCTGAGCGGCAAATTTCGAGTCTTTCATGTCGCAGTTCTTGTTGTGCGCCTGGAACTCGATCATCCCCTGAAGGAAGCTCTGAGTGCACAAATCAGTATCGCCATCGCGACCCATGATTTCTTTCGTGATGGAGCTGGCGGTCGCTTCGTACGCGGCTTGGCACCAGTGCAGTAGAGTGGCGTCCAATGGCTTTTGCGGAGTACCATATTGCAGGCAGGCCCGCTTTTCTTCCGGCATATAGGGGGCAAGGCGGGAGGTGTCTTCCGAGTGGCTTCGGATCTCGAAGAAGAAGCTTTCGCCCGATCGAGCCTGTTCGGCTCCCAGCCTCCAGGCGCTTTCGATCGCTTTCTTCCTATCCGCGGCCTTTGCGTTCTCGACGGCCCCGGCCGGGACCGCGGGCAGTGGGAACCTGGCGTAAGGCGTATCGACTCGCGCCATCGCGGAAAGTTCCATCAGGCTAAAGAGAAAGAACAGGCAGATCAGTTGAGTTCGCTTCATTAGATCATCCCCGGAGTGACAGAAGTGGTTCCCTTGGCCGGAATATCCAGGCCAGTATCGCTTTCAAGGGTCGGTAGCCGACCGAGTCTGGGCTCATAGTCGATGATCTGCGTGGTGAGGAGCGCGTCTCGTGTATTGACCGCAGGACCGTTCTCGCCAGGGGCGCCGTTGGATGTGAGCTGGCCGATCGAGTTGCGTAGAATCGGATCGATGCTGCCAGGGTTCAGTGCCCCTTCGATCCTTTGAACTTGCTCAATGGCCTTTTCGGCTGTGTCCGTCGTCAGGCCGTCCACGTTCTTCACGAACCCGTGATTAACTCCAAGGATCGGCGAGGTCGAGATTCTGGAAACCTTGCGCTCTTTGTTTCCGTCCTTAAGTCCAAGCAGCTCGCCAGGAACGGGACTGTTGTCGTCGGTCACGAAAAGGATCTCGCGACCCGGATGCTTTTCGGCGTAAGCCTTCGCATCTCGCAAAGTACAGGTTCCACCGCGGCCGTCACACCGTCGCCAGAAAATAACCAGAAAGGAGGCTGGGGCTGCCCGGTAGGCCGCTGCGACGGGATCGTTTTTAATTCCGTATAAATGGGTGAAGATACGCTTCCAGTCGGTTTCTTTGTCTTCTTTGATCGTCGACGCGAGCGTCTGGGTCATCTGTGCCGTGCGGACCGAAGCACTCGGATTATTCGGATCGATCGCGTAAGCGCTCAGGGAACAAGTCGCGCTGAACGAAAGAAATGCTGTAGTGAACGCGCGATGAAATGTTCGCTTCATATTCATCAACTTTACCGGTACGGCCAACTTAATGCAATGCGCAATAATAACATAGGTCTGCGGTGACACAGGCAGGTCGGAAAGTACCAGGATTTCGCGCTAGAGATTCGCTCTGGATCGGAGGTACTAATCAGGAAAGGGGAATTCATCATGCGTGAAGTCGTTGTCGTCGGTATGGCCCGTACTGCATTCGGAAGTTTTCAGGGCGCGCTCGCTTCGCTCTCTGCACCCAAGCTGGGCTCGACCGCAATTGCGGCGGCGCTCGCGCGCTCGGGAGTGAAGCCCGATGCCATCGACGAAGTGATCCTGGGCAACGTGCTGACCGCCGGCGTCGGCCAGGCTCCCGCTCGTCAGGCTGCGCTCGGCGCAGGCCTTCCTAACTCGGTCCCCGCGTTGACGATCAACAAGGTTTGCGGCAGCGGCATGAAGGCCGTGATGCTCGCTTCGCAGTCGATCCAGTTGGGCGACACGCACGCCTTTGTGGCCGGCGGCATGGAAAGCATGAGTAACGCGCCTTACATTCTTGCTGGCGCGCGCTCGGGCTTCCGCATGGGCAACCAGCCGATGCAGGACTCGATGATCCTGGACGGCCTCTGGGATCCTTACAACAACCAGCATATGGGAAATTGCGCGGAGCTTTGCGCGAAAGAATGGAAGTTCTCGCGCGAAGCGCAGGACGCGTTCGCGATCGAAAGCTTCAAGCGCGCGCAAGCCGCGCAGAAGGCAGGCAAGTTCTCGTCCGAGATCGCGCCGATCGAGATCGCCGGACGCAAGGGCGACGTGACCCGCTTCGATACGGACGAAGGCCCGTCAAAGGGGCAGTTCGACAAGATGCCGGGCCTGAAGCCGGTCTTCGATAAGGCGGGATCGATCACCGCTGCGAACGCCTCCACGATCAATGACGGCGCGGCCGCGCTCGTGCTCCTGTCGGGTGACCGCGCGAAGGAACTGGGCGCGAAGCCGCTGGCTCGCATCGTCTCCTACGGCGGGTTCGCGCAGGATCCGGTCTGGTTCACGACCGCTCCGGCCGAGGCCATGAGGCGCGCGATGAAGAAGGCCGGCTGGGAGACGAAGGACGTCGACC
>JAYVOO010000061.1:0-2597 GCA_043757905.1 Oligoflexia bacterium | reverse complement strand
ATAAACGCTGCGCATCGTTACACCTTGCCTTTGGCTGCCGCAGCTTTACGCGCGGGAGCTTTCTTTGCGGTCGCCTTGGGAGCTTTGGCTTTTAAACTCGCGAGAGTCACAGCCTTGGCAGCCTTAGCGGCTTTAACCTTGGGCCCGAGACGCGTCTCGATGCCTTCAATCGCCTTTTTCGTAATCACGAGCCAGTCATGCTTGATGACGTCGTACACATTGAGGCCTTCCGTGCGGAGAACCTTGACGTGTGGGACATTGCGACTCGAGAGCTCGAGATTCTTGTTCTGGTCGTCGACGATCAGGACTTTCGTCAGCTGGAGGCCCTTGGAGAGCATCGTCGCAAACTCGCTGGTCTTGATCTTCGGGAACTTGAACTCGTCCACGATGAGAAGGCGCGAGGCCTTTACGCGGTCCGAAAGAGCCGAGCGCAGAGCTCCGCGCATCATCTCTTTGGGAGTCGCTTGCGTGTAGTCGCGTGGCTGAGGACCGAAGCTCTGGCCACCGCCTGGATGAAGAGGAGAGCGGGTGGAACCCTGACGGGCGTTACCAGTACCCTTCTGCTTAAAAGGCTTCTTACCACCGCCGCGGACTTCGGATTTCACCTTGGTCTTGGCCGTACCCTGGCGCCGGCCAGCAAGCTGAGCCTTAAGCACCTGGTGAACGAGAGCGACATTGACCTTAACGCCGAAGATTTCGTCGCTGAGATCGATGGAGCCGACCTTGGTTTTTTGCTGATTAATCACATCTAAAGTTGGCATAACTCTGTACCTTACTTGCCCTTCGCTTTGGTCTGAGTGATGCGCGCAAGAGGCTTGATCGCCTTGCGGACCGTCACGATGCTGGTCCGAGGACCAGGAACGCTGCCATTGACGAGCAGAAGATTGTTTTCGGTGTCGATCCGAATCACGCGCACGTTTTGCACGGTGACCTGGATGTTACCCATTTGGCCTGGCATATGCTGGCCCTTGAAGACGCGGCCTGGATCGGCGCGCATCCCGATGGAGCCGAGCGAACGATGGTTCAGCGAAGCACCGTGGGTCTTGTTGCCTCCACCCATGTGAAAGCGCTTCACGCCGCCCTGAAAACCCTTACACTTGGAGATTGAAGTCAGGTCGACGAGGTCGCCTTCCTTCAGGAACTCAGGAGAAAGGATGCTGCCGACCGTGAGGCCGTCGAGCTTGTCCGCATCAGCGATGCGGAATTCCTGATAATGATAGAAGCCGGACTTGCCGACTGCTTTCACGTGGCCCTGCTCCGCTTTGGTGGCGGACTTGGCTTTCTTTTCGAGAAAGCCGACCTGAATAGCCTGGTAGCCGTTCTTGTCCTTCGTCTTCACCTGGGTGATGACCGATGGCTTCAGATCGATGACGGTGACAGCGAGCGATTCGCCTTCCGCCGTATAAACTTGGGTCATCCCGGCTTTCACGCCGAGAATGCCGCCGCGGCCGAGCTTGAACGCTACGCTCTGGCCCTGATTGCCGGTAGAAGTGGCCGCGCCTGCGTCAGCAGATCCGGCCTGTGTTTCAGGCTGTTGTTCCATTTTTTATGTCTCTCCAGTCAAACTACTTCCAGAATTTTTTTTCCGGATTCCACCGTCACAGCATCACCGGGAAGCCGCCGAAAATTCGGACAGGAAACTCCTGTCCCACTCAAGGCCGCCGGATGCTTTCATGCGCTGGTAAAGAGCTTTCTGACTTTCCTGCTGGGATGCCTCGTTCCTAAGAAAGGGCGAGTCATGCAGCAGAGAGTTTCAGCCAACTCGTCTTGAACTCCGCCGGTATGACCCGGTCGGTGAACACCGCGAGCTCATACGTGAGCTTACGATTTGATTTCCACGTCTACGCCGGCAGACAGATCCAGCTTCATCAGCGAATCAACGGTCTGCTGGGTAGGCTCGAGGATATCGAGAAGCCGCTTATGGGTTCGAACTTCGAACTGTTCGCGGGACTTTTTGTCTACATGAGGGGATCTTAGAACGCAATACTTATTGATTACGGTCGGAAGCGGAATCGGGCCACGAACCTGGGCCCCTGTGCGCTTCGCGGTATTCACGATTTCCCAGACGGATTGATCGAGAACGCGATGATCAAAAGCCTTAAGCTTGATCCTGATCTTGTGTTCAATAGCCATTTTTCACATCTCCTTGGTTGAATATCCGGGAAGTTCCCTCGCGCGAGATGTGAAGTCGCGCCAGCAATCTTTCCCGATGCGTCAGTTAAGTCGAGGAATGACCTATACAAGGGGTCTGCGTCGAAGACAATAGGGAAATCAGATGTTTCGAGCCGCATCACAACCGAGCGAAAAAGGCAGGTTTACGCCCCCCGTAAACAAGCTCAAACGGGGCGAGTGACGACCCCAGCCCGAATTTTGATCTCTTCCGCGACCGCGGGCGGGACCGGATCGTAGCTGGAAAACTCCATCGTAAAGGTGGCCCGCCCCTGGGAAGAGGATCGGACGGCGGTGGAGTAGCCGAACATAGTGGAAAGCGGTACTTCTGCCTTGATCACCTGCAGGCCATGCCGTGAAGTCATGTTGAGGATCTTGCCACGCCGGCTGCTGAGATCGCCGATTACCCCACCCATATAGTCCTCGGG
>JAYVOO010000060.1:0-2600 GCA_043757905.1 Oligoflexia bacterium | reverse complement strand
TCGTTCTGGCGCCCATCATTCGACGACGTCGGAGGAATCGTCGGAGGAGGAGGCGGAGGAGCAATCTGCGGGGTCTGTTGCTGCGTCCCGAGGGCGTTCTGCAACAATCCGGGCAAGATGTCTTCCAGACGATCTTTGTTCTCGTTGCGAGCGACATCGCCTACGCGAGAGGTCGAGGCAAACTGACCAAAGAGGGAGCTGACACTGGCAAGCTGGTTATCCAGCGAGCTGCGGTTCGCATCCAACTGAGCCTTCAGAGCATCGACACCGCCGCAGACTTGCTGCTTGAGATTTTCGAGCGCGGCATCGTTTGCTTCGCCGACACCGAGAGGCTGAATCTGCGATTGCATCGCTTGCAAAGCCGCCTGGAGCTGCGCATTGCGCGCCACTTCTTCAGCGAGCTTCTTCGCGTTCTCGGCGTCCTTCGCGGACGTGTCCGGCTTATCGTCTTTCTTAATCTCTTCTTTGATGATCGGCTTTTCAATTTCCGCCTTCGCGTTCGGATCTTTATCCGTCAAACCGAGGGCCGCGCGAACCGCGGGATCCGAAAAGAGCTCTTCCAAGAACTTTTCGTCCTCAAGCTTCGTCTTGTCCATCGCGAGAATCTTCTCGATGACGGTTTTCAATGCGTTCTGGCGAATGAAACCGCCAAAGTCTTTCGCTTCAAGCTTATCGAAGCCTTCTTTGGCGGCGGCGCGGAACGCGTCCTGGCTGCTGTCCTTGAAGGACTTCATCAAGCCGGCTTTCAAGCCTTCCGCGAACTGGAAGGGCTCGGCCGAGAAGCTCGTCGCAAACTTCTTGAAGTCCGGCTCGGTGATGAGCCATTTTTCCGACTTCTCGGTGCCTTTCTCGAATTTATCGAGACGCTGCACTTCGAGAGGTTTCTCGGAAACCTTCACTTGTTGCCAAAGTTTGAAGTCAGCCGCGAGCGCATTGCCTCCCGTCGCCAACGTCAGGACCATCAGTCCCATGTAGCTCAGCACTCCCAGACGGGACACCAGCTTGTTGGGATTCTTCGCATTCGGGTTCACGCTCTTCATTTCCGCTTCTCCTTCAACCAAGTACAAACAACTTCCACTTCAACTCAAGAACTAGGGCGTTGGCTGCGATCCCGGCTGCACTATGAGTGCGCAGTAGATCACAACTTCGCTCGGAGGCTTACAGAGCAAGGTGTGTGCCACGGCGGCCAGTAGGGGTGCGCACTCCCGGAATACCGCCGATTCGTGCGTGATTGCCCACTCCCGAGGGACCCCCTCCCCCCGTGTCAGTTCCTTATATTTTGTGTCAACGCGGCTAACACCGCTTCTGGTCGACAAAAACGAATGTCTGCATTTTCGAGGAGTTAAAGACACTACCCCTAGCGTGTATCTGGACAGAGGGGGGGCTGCCGTCAAACGTCACCAAAACCCAGGGAGCTTTAGGCTCGCCTCCTCCAGGCACGGATTGCGTTAAAGGCGGCCTTCGAGGTAGGGTGCGCCCATGCAGAGCGCGACGCATTTGCTCTATATCACTAGGACCGTGGAGTTTTCGGCGGCCCATCGGCTGTTCAGAGAAGATCTGACTCAAGAGCAGAACCTCGACCTCTTCGGCCCGTGCGCGAACGCCAACGGCCACGGCCACAACTACGTGCTCGAGGCTACGTTCAAAGGCGTAGTCGACCAGGGCACCGGCATGGTCGTGCACTTTTCCTCGCTCCGCCGTCTCATGGACGAGCTGGTGGTGCGCCCCATGGATCACAAGAATTTGAACTTCGACGTCCCCTTTCTCGCGGGCGTTTTGCCTTCCTCGGAAAACGTCATCTTGAAGCTCTGGCAAGAGATCAACCGTGCCATTCCCGGTCAAGGCTGGAGCCTGCACAAACTAAAACTCGCCGCTTCCCCCAGAAACTGGGTGGAATACTTGGGACCTGATCATCATGGCTGACATTCCCGGTTACGACCCAAAACTCAAAGATTACGTCGTCAAACTGTTCGAGGCCATCGGAGAAGACCCGAAGCGCGAAGGCCTGCAGAAAACTCCGGAGCGCCACCTGCGCGCTTTCGAGTTCCTCACCTCGGGGTACCGCTCCGATTTGGACAAGCTCGTGAACGACGCGCTTTTCAAAGCCGAGTGCAACGACATGGTCGTCGTGCGGGACATTGAGCTCTACAGCATGTGCGAGCACCACTTGCTCCCGTTCTTCGGCAAAGCTCACGTGGCCTATATTCCGGACAAGAAAATCATTGGTCTATCCAAGATCGCCCGCGTGGTGGACCACTACGCCCGGCGGCTGCAAGTCCAAGAGCGCCTCACTCAGCAAATTGCCCAGTGCCTCATGACCCGGCTGCAGCCCCTGGGGGTCGCGGTTATGATTGAGGCCCATCATCTCTGCATGATGATGCGCGGAGTGGAGAAGCAAAACGCCAGCACGCTCACCAGCTCTTTGCTCGGCGACTTCCGAAACGCCGCCACCCGGGCCGAGTTTTTGAACTTGATTAAATAGCGATAACTGTTAGAACATTCCACTCTTTGAGGAGTGCCGGACCGAGGCAAAATGCCTCCCATAAGCCGGTGGGTAAGTGAATGAAAATAAAGGTTTCCCAGCTTCAAGAAGGGGAGAA
>JAYVOO010000059.1:0-2604 GCA_043757905.1 Oligoflexia bacterium | reverse complement strand
CCAGGATATTGGCGTTGATCATATTGCGCACGAGCTGCTGGTACTGGTTGAGGGCGAACTCCTTGTCGGAATTCTCCTTGGCCTGCTGTTCAAGCGCTTCCTTCTCGTCATGCGCCTCTTCTTTCAGCAGGCTCAGCTTGCTCAGCAGCTTCTGGTAAACCTGCTGCTCCTGCTGGTTCGTATGGGTCTTGAGCGCCTCGTCCTTCAGCGTATTGTAAGCCTTGATCTGCTGCTCGAGGTCCTCGGCGCGGTGGGCGAGCTTGCGGTACTCCGTCTGCTGCTGGAAGCCCGCGCTGCCGTTTCGAAGGCTCGAGGCGACGAACATCAAGAGAAAGACGATGGACAACATCATGAAAAGGTCGGCGTAGGAAGTCCACCACGACCCGTGGTCGTGATCTTTTTTGGCAATTTTGTCGTATTCAAAGCTCACGCCTGACTTTTCGGCGGTGCTTCCCAGAAACTTGACGACCTTAATCGGTTTCGAGTGTCACCCCTGTGACACAGCCTTAAGCGAGGTTATCCAGCTATTTCCGAATGAAGTGGCAGGTGTAGCCGCCGGGGTTCTTCTCCAGATAGTCCTGATGGTAGGATTCGGCCGAGTAAAACTCCCCTGCTTTAACGACTTCCGTAACCACCGGGCGCGGCCATTTGCCCGCACGATCGATCTCGGCTTTCACCTTTTCGGCTGTCCGGAGCTGTTCCGCGTCCAGGGCGAAGATCGCCGATCGGTACTGCGAACCCACGTCGTTGCCTTGGCGACCCACGGTGGTCGGATCATGGATGGTGAAGAAAAATCGCAGGATCGATTCAAAACTTGTCTTCGACGGATCGAAATCCACGCGGATCGCTTCGGCGTGGCCGGTCCCGCCTCTCTTGACCAGCTCATAGGTCGCATGCGGGACAGCGCCCCCCGTATAACCCACTTCAGTGTCGACGACGCCCGGCTCCTTTCGAAGCAGGTCCTCCATCCCCCAGAAACACCCGCCCGCTAGAAGTGCAGATTCAAGTGGCGCGCGTCCCGTCGTCTTGGCCTGGCTCTCGAAAAGGTGCGCAAGCTCGCCGTAGCCTGCCGATTCGAGCTTTTCCGCGGGTACGAAGCGCAGCGAAGCCGAATTCATGCAGTAACGGAGACCAGTGGGGTCGGGGCCGTCCGGAAAGACGTGGCCGAGATGCGAGTCGGCCCGTGTCGAGCGGATCTCGGTGCGGGTCATGAATAGGCGGCTATCCTTGCGCTCGACGACCGCATCCACAGCCAGCGGCCGCGTGAAGCTCGGCCAACCGCAGCCCGAATCGAACTTATCGAGCGAGCTGAAGAGCGGTTCGCCTGAGACCACGTCGACGTAGATTCCGGCCCTCTGATTGCCGTCATACTCGTTCTGAAAGGGGCGTTCAGTCCCCTCCTCTTGAGTGACGCTAAATTGGATCGGAGTGAGGGTAGCTTTCAGCTCCTCGGTCGATGGCTTCTTGAATCTCTTCCAGTCGGTCATGCCCTGACTTTTAGCACAGTCCGAGCCAAGCACCAATCAGCGGCCGTAGCCCGCCAAATGGTGGAGCGCGCCAAGGCGGGCATGGCCCACCTGGTTCGGATGAGTATTGTCGTTGATCAGCAGATTCGTGAGCTTGCCGCCGGCCGAAGCCTTTTTCGTAGGATCGGTGATCACGTCCCGGTTCAACACGGTCAAGCGGAAGGCATAGTCTTTCAGCGATTCCCCCGCTTTCCAGGCGATTTTCGAGCGGTTCGAATCGGAAGCATTGAAGTCGGCGAAGGAGTCGATGCACGCGACTCCCTTACGCCAGGCGTAATCGCAAGTGTACCAATTGCCTTCGACGATGACCTGGAGAAAACGGTCTGCATGGTTCACTCCGCTGCAGCTACCTTGCGCGTCCTTGAGCAGACCCGGGTAGTAGATGTTCATCACCCGGATGAGCGTCCCGGGGCGGGAGCGCGAGACCATGTAGTCGATCATCTGGGAGACCGAGCGCTTGCAATCACTCACGGCCGCCTCCAGGCGCGCGCCATTACAGCGATCCCTGCCGAAAGTGTCCTTGTAAGCGCTTCTTGCCGAGAGATAGTCGTTTCCGCAGGCTTCGAGCGTCACGATGTCGGAGGCCTCGAGCTCGGCGTCGCTTTGTTTCATGTCCGCCAGTACTTGGTCCGACATGTTCCCGCTGACACCGCGGATCAGGCCCTGGATGCTCGCGTTGCCCGCGCTCGATGCGCTTGCGCTGTTCAAGTGCGTGTAGAAGTGCGCATAGGAATTCTGGATGCAGTTCAACCCACAGTAGCCCGCGACGATCGAGTCTCCGAAGAAAGTCGCGGTCAATGTCTTTGCCGCGCCCGGTCGGTCATAAGCGTAGTTGCGGTGGCCGGCAAGCGCATGTGCTGAGTCGGGATCGAGAGAAACGATCAGACCGAAGATCACGACGAAGGCGGATAGACGAAAACAACGGGTAGCGCTTGAATTACACATGCCCCTGGATCGTCAGGATCTCAACAGAGCTTTAATTTAATCGGGTATTAGGTGCGTTATCTGACGCCCCGAAATTTTTAAATATTAGATATTTAACTCGCGCGGCCATTCCATAACTTTCGGCAATCACAGG
>JAYVOO010000058.1:0-2609 GCA_043757905.1 Oligoflexia bacterium | reverse complement strand
TTGCCCTCGACTCCCGCGATACCGACAATCTCGCCGGGTTGAACTTTGAAGGTCAGGGGCCCGAGGCCACGGCCCATGGAAGTGCGCGGAAGCTCGAGCCCGGTAACTTCTAGCGACGGCGCGGCCGCTCCGCCCTTGAGCGTCCCCGGCGAGCTCTCGACTCGCTGGCTGATCACCTTGCGGCCGACCATCAAAACGCCCAACTCTTCCGCGGAGGTTTCGGAGGTTCTGCGCGTGCCGACAACCTGCCCCCCCCTAAGCACCGTCACGTCATCGGAGTGCCGCATGACTTCGGCAAGCTTGTGCGTGATCACGATCACCGTCTTGCCCTGGTTGGCGAGACCGCGAAGCCGGCGAAAAAGCTCCTGAGCCTCTTGCGGAGTCAGAACTGCCGTCGGCTCATCGAGAATCAGCACCGAGGCGTCGCGATAGAGCAACTTCAGGATCTCGACTCGCTGCTGGAGTCCGACGGGCAGGGTTTCCACTCGGGCGTCGCAGTCCAGATCAAAACCGTTTTCAGTGGCGATCTTCTGAAGCCGCTCGCGAGCGCACTTCCGATCGATCCAGCCGCCGAAACCGCTCGCCGAAGATTCGGCGCCAAGCAGGACATTTTCGAGTACGGTAAACGGCTCGGCCAGCATGAAATGCTGATGGACCATGCCGATCCCTGCTTCGATCGCGTCACGCGGCGAATTCCAGCGCCGGAAGGCACCGTCGATCAGGATCTCACCCGCGTCCGGCCCAAGCTGGCCATAGAGGATCTTCATCGCGGTCGACTTGCCCGCCCCGTTCTCGCCGATCACTGCGTGGATCGTGCCCTTGCGCGCGCGCAGGCTCACGCTCTCGTTCGCCTGGAGCGATCCGAAGCGCTTGCTGATCCCGCGTAGTTCGACCGCAAGCCCGCTGGTGGTCATCAGATCCCGAGTTTACTTCTTCTGATAGTAATCCGGAACCTTGATCTTGCCGGCGATAATGTCGGCCTTGAGCGCGTCCACTCTCGCCTTTGCGGCCGGCGTGACGAGCTTGGCATTAAACTGGTCCATCGCGTAGTCGATGCCCTGATTGGAGAGCCCGAAACGCTGCGAGCCAGCCGTGAACTTCTTTTGGACTCCGTCCGTGATGGCCTGCTTGACGGCAGTGTCCACGCGCTTGAGCATGCTCGTGAGGATGTAGCCGGGCTTGATCCAGTTCTGGTTGGAATCGACACCGATGGCGAGCTTCTTCTTCTCCTCGGCGGCGTCGTAGAGACCAGCGCCTGAGGCGCCCGCTGCCGCGAAGATCACGTCGGCTCCTGCGGAGTACTGCGCGACCGCGAGCTCCTTGCCTTTGGCCGGGTTGTTCCAGGCCTCGGCGGTCAGGCCAACGTAGTTGGAGATCAGCTGGACCTTCGGATTGATTTTCTCGGCGCCCGCCTTGTATCCCATCTCGAAGCGGCGGATGAGCGGGATGTCCATGCCGCCAATGAAGCCGATCTTCCCAGTTTTTGAAGTCAGCGCGGCTAATGCGCCGACGAGATAAGAGCCTTCATGTTCCTGAAAAAGGAGAGAGCGCACGTTCGGGAGATTCACCTCGGCGTCGACGATCGCGAACTTCGTCTCTGGGAACTTCTCGGCCACCTTCTTCATGGCCTCCTGCTGCCCGACGCCGATCGCTATGACGAGATCGAACTTCTTCTGCGCAAGCGAACGCATCATCGGCTCGTAGGCGTTGTCGTCGGTGGCTTCGACAGCCTTGAGCGTGAATCCCAAATCCCTCTGCGCCTGGGTGGCACCGAGGTAGGCGGCGGCGTTGAAGGACTTATCGTCCCTTCCGCCCTTGTCGAGAACGAGTCCGACCTTGTAGGTGGACCCCTCTGAAGCCGCGAACGCGCCCAGGGAGAAAACCAACGCACAGACCGCTGAAATGCCTTTGAATTTACGCATCCCGCTTCAATAACCCAGGGACTGGAAAGGGAAAAGGCGGAAAGTGAAAGTAGGCCTTGCAAATTAATGCACGGCGTTATAAACCTCCCTCCATGTAAAACTTTACCCATGCCCTGTCGCTTTCCATGCTCGCTCTCGTTTTCTCGAACGCCGCCTTCTGCCAGGATCCGGTCGTCGAGCAAGCCAATCGCTACAACGCGATCTACGGCAAAAGCTTAAACTCCAATACGACGGCGAAGATCGTTGGCGTCGTCAACTTAAAGACTGTGCTCCCCGGTTTCGTTTATCGCGGCGGCTCGAGCTATCAGGTCGAAGGCCCCGTTAGCGAAGCGGGCCTCGTCAATCTCTGCGAAGCGGGCTTCAGCGCCGCCGTTTACGCCTCCCCGACCAAAGGCGGCTTCAAACCCCATTCGGTTCATTGCAGCAAAGGCACCCTCGAATACTACGGATTCTCGGGTGAGAACTCCGTCGGCCGCGGCAAAGCGATGGACGTCATCGCGGCTGCGATCCAGAACGTGAGCGGCCCGGTCTTCGTCCACTGCTGGAATGGTCTTCATTCCTCCGGCAACTTCTCGGGCTCGGCCCTCATGACCTTCTGTGACCGGAGCGCAAGCCAGGCCGCGGCCTATTGGGACGCGAACGCCGGCAGCCCGGCGGCGAAAAAGGGTTCCAAATACGAGGGCGAGA
>JAYVOO010000057.1:0-2617 GCA_043757905.1 Oligoflexia bacterium | reverse complement strand
CCGATCTCGAACCAGGTGACCACGCGGCCGATCGGTCTCGGAGTGGTTCAAGCGGGGGCGACCAAACGGATCGAGCTTCAGCTTGTGAACCCGAACCCGTACGCGGTCCAACTCTCGGCTCTCGAAGTCGGGAGCCCTTTCGCGGTCGAGGGCCTGGCGATCGGAGGCGTGCTTGCTTCACTCGAGAGCAGGGCAATCCAAGTGAGCGTAACTGGGCCTAAGGATAGCTCAAGGCTGAGCTCGAACCTCCGGGTCACGGTCAAATCCGTTCTTTTTCCGGCGTTTACCTTCAGCGCCACCATTCCAGTTCTGGCCGAGGCCGGTTCCGTAGCCACCCCGGCGCTCGATCGTCTCATGGTTTCCAGTCCCGGTAACGCCGCCGTCCTGGCGCAATCTGTTCTGGGCGGAGAGCTGGATCTGGGCGCCCTGCCTTGGAGCCCCGCGATGGTTGAACGATCGATCCAACTTCAGAACCTCTCGACCACTTCATTCGTCGGTATTGTCCAGTCCACGACCCTTGCTCCGGCCACTGGCCCTTGGGTGCCATCGGTCCTGACCACCAACTCGATCATCACGCTGCCCGCTGGAGGCCTGATCAGCTCCTCCTTCGGAGCGCCGGGCAACGTACCGGGCTCCGTCCTCTTCTCCTCGAAAATTCGCTGGACGCCCGATTTCGACCAGACCACGCCGACTGACGGGATATTGAAGATCAAGGCGAATGTGCTCTCATTGGCAGTCGAGCATCTGGCACTCATCGAGAGCGAGCTCTTTGAAAACCTCCTACAGCTGAATGACCGGATCCCGCTCAGGTGCGACGATACCCTGACGACTTCGCTGACCAATTACACGATCTCCGCCATGAGCTGCGTGCAAAAGCGCACGACCGCGGTGTTTCCTGCAATTTGGAGCGCTTCCTCCTCCGCCAACAGCCGGTCCACTGTCCTAAGGTTTGTCCAGAAACATCCTCAAGACCTTACTCACCCCGTCGATACGCTGGACTTCGCTCTGCCAACTCGTGTCTCGCAGAGTGAGCACGTGGCGCCCGACAGGCTGGCTTCCTATGCCGATCGCACCTTGGTTCTCTACAATCCGAACGTGAGCACGGCCGAAGACCTGGCCAGGTTCTACGCTGAAAAGCGCCAGATTCCTTCCGATCACCTCTGCGGGATCGAGATGCCGCCCGGCTTGTACGCCGCCCAAGACGAGTACTTGAGCGCGCGAGCGCAGATTCTCCGCAAATGCATTTGTCCAATCGCCGTCAAAAATGGACTGACTGCGGATTGCGCGTCGAGCGCCGAACTAGACTCGCACCAGCTCAGTCGCGCTTCGTTGATCGATCACTTGGCCTTCATGCGCGGCTGGCCGGCGCGCGTTTTCCTTCCGGTCACGAATGAAGAGCCGTCTTTGGACGCGCTTCTTGCGAACACGCTTTTCGATAGCGCGTCGGGAGTACAGGGACCGATCGAAGTCCAGTGGGGGCGAATCGACGGGCTTACGGCAGCTCGTGCGAAAGCCCTCATCGAGCGCACGCTCGCGGCTGAGGACAATGGCTTTGAGGGCGCTTTTATCGGCGCGACCGTGCCTGGTACGGCCGGTCTCTTGCGCGGCGGCTTCCAAAACCCCAGCTGCTTCAGCCAATGGACCGGGCAGAGCCCGACCGATCTCTCGTCTTGCGCGACTTCGGTCAGCTTCACGGGAGTCACGCCAGCGACCCCTGGCTCCGAGTATTCGGTCGTTCCGAAGCTGGGTCTCTACCTGGGCTCCGACCCATGGCCCAATGGCCAGCAGGCTTTCAATGGCTCGTTCGATTCGGTTTTGAAGTGGAGGAAGCAGGCCGACTGCACCACGCTCTGCTCAGACTTCCCGACCGAAGAGGGAAAGTCCGAGTGCCGAGAGCAATCCCTCGATTCCTTCAAAGTGATCAACACCAACTGTGTGGGCGGCGCCCAGGGTCTCCTAGGATTCCAACTACGCTCCTACCCGGTCAAGCATTTCGGCTTCTACCCCCAGGGATATGAACCGTCCCAAAGCGGCGACGTTGAGTCCAATCCGCCTTACTTGCTGGATGGGCCCGGAGCCTACGCGGGCGAAGGCCTCACGGACCGGAAGTACCTGCGCTTCGGAGATCCCGATGCCGTTGCCAACGCCATGTGCGCGAGTCCGAGCGGCCCGATGGTCGCATGTCCTGAGCGCCTGCCGCTGAGAATGTTCCGAACCTACGATACCGTCGGTACCGGAGCGCGCGTCTCCAATACCGGGAGCTGGGGCGCGAGGGTCATCATTCGAACCCGCGGAAAACTGCTCAGTGCCGAGCGGCGCATCTTCATTTTCGGGACTGTCGAGGGCGTAGAGGTTTCCTCTTTCGTCGAGTTGCCGGAGAGCGAATCCGAATGGACCGCTCACGAGGTGGTGTTGCAGTGGAGTGGACTCGCCCCGAACGCGGTGATTACCTCTTTCCCGCTTGAGTTTCGAACAATTTTCACCATGCAGGGCTGGTTTGAGATGGACGGTCTCCAGGTTTTGGAGAAGGGGACAGCTCTTCCATTGATCAGCGCTCTCGCCGGTAGCTTTGCCGAGGAGAACCGCTCGGCGCAGAGCGGAGCCTGGGCCAGCACGG
>JAYVOO010000056.1:0-9721 GCA_043757905.1 Oligoflexia bacterium | reverse complement strand
TCAGCTGATCCTTTGGGAAGAGCAGGTGTTCGTCCCCGACCTTCGCCAAGCGTTCGCAATCGGCCGAGTTCAGCACATCTCCTTTGCGCCGGAATTGGAGCAAGGACTGGTTGAGGGGCAGCATGATGTAGAGGTCGATCGCTAGGGACTTTCCCGGGGCGATGAGCTGCCGAGAAGGCAAGGGCATGAGTTCGGAAAGCTTTGGCACTCAGTTAAAGTTAAGGTCTTTGGAGGGAGCGCACAAGTTCGATTTAGCTCAGCGGGGGTGGCCGGGGAGACCGGCGGCTTTCAGGCATTCTTTGACGCCGTCGCTGATCATTCCATTCTGTGGGGGGAACGTTTCGCCATACTTCTCGAAGCATTCTTTTCGGCGGGCTCGAATCTGGGCGCGATCCGCGCCATTGGAGGGTGTCGCGACGCCGCGACCCGGACCTGGGTCCCGAGGCGCTAAGCGTTCCGTCGGCTCATTTTCGCTCTCAAGGGCGACTGCGCCCGAAGCGGGCGCGCGGGTTCCGACCGTCTGCTCCTGTTGTTTGCTCAGGTGCCGGGTGATGGCGAAGGTGATGGCAACTGCGAGGCCAAGCGTGAGACCGGCTTCCGCGAGATTTCTGAACTGGCTCTTGTCTCCGTTCATGATTTTCCCCTTCCCTCTCTCATCGGGAGGCCCGGAAAATTTCTGAATGGCCACGCCATGCCGTCACCGGATTGACAGCTCCCCGCCAGCTACAATTGCATGACGATTTTGCGAAAATACTCGCCGCGTTCTTCGAAGTTGCGAAACATGTCGTAGCTCGCGCAGCCGGGGGAAAGCAAAATGATGTCGCCGGTACGGGACTTCTGGTAGGCGAGCAGGATCGCTTCCTCGAAGGTGCCGACGAGATAGGTCTCGGCGAAGTCGCCGATCGCACGGTTGATCTTCTCCTTGGCTTCGCCCAGGAGGATCAGGATCTTGCATTTGCCTTTGACCAGGTCAACGAGCGGAGTGAAGTCCGACCCTTTGTCCTTCCCGCCCGCGATCAGGATGATCGGGTTCTGGATAAAAGACTCCAAGCTCTTCTTCACGCTCATGACGTTCGTGCCCTTGGAGTCGTTGAAGAAGAACACGCCGTCCTTCTTGCGGATGAACTCCAGGCGATGTGGGACGCCCTTGAACGAGTTGATGACGGTCTGGATCGCCTTTGGCGTCACGCCCATCGCACGGGCCGTGCAAATGGCGGCCATGAGGTTCTCTTTGTTGTGCTCGCCGAAGAGGCGGAACTGCGCGAGATCGTAGATCTCCTCTTTGCCCGTCACTTTGGCGATAATCTGCTTCTTGGCGGAGTCGTAGTAGGCGCCGCAAAACTGCTCGGCAAAGTCGCCGCCGACGGACATCGGGTTCTTCTTGGTGAACCAGATCAAGCGTCCCTGGCTCTCCTGGGCGAACTGCGCGACGTTCGGGCTGTCGTAATTGAGGATGACGAAGCTGTTCTTGTCGCAGGCCTTGAGCAAGCGCTTCTTCGCCGCGGTGTAGGCGGCCATATCGGGATAACGGTCGAGATGATCTTCCTCGAGGTTCGTGAAGACGGCGGCCGCGGGCACAAGCTTGTCAGTCAGTTCCAGCTGGAAGCTCGAGAGCTCAGCCACGACGTAGTCATTCTTCTCGCCGTCAGCGATGCAGTCGAGCAGCGGCTTGCCGATGTTTCCACCGACATAAGCGGATTTGGCGTCGGCCTTGAACATCTCGCCGATCAGCGCGGTGACCGTGGTCTTGCCGTTCGTTCCGGTGATCCCGATGATCGGGCTCTTGATGGCGTGCACGGCGAGCTCGATTTCGCTGATGATCGGGATGAGCTTCTCGCGGGCTTCTTCCAGGCACTTGATGTTGAGTGGGACGCCCGGGCTGACGACGATCAGCTCGGCCGAATGAAAGGTCTTGTTGTTATGTTTGCCGAGCTCGTACTCGATCTTGAGGTCCGCGCAGGCGTTGATGGATTCCGCGAGCTCGCTCTTCTGCTTCATGTCGGTGACGGTGACCTTGGCGCCCTGCTTGGCCATGTACTTCGCGACCGAAACACCCGAGAGCCCGAACCCGACAACCAGAACCTTCTTACCTTTGTACTTACTCATGTCAAATACACTCCCCCGAAATACCTATCTGAGTTTCAGCGTCGACAGCGTGACCAGAGCCAGAAGGATCGAGATGATCCAGAAGCGAACGATGACCTTGGGTTCGGCCCAACCCTTCAGCTCAAAGTGATGATGGATCGGAGCCATGCGAAAAACCCGTTTGCCCGTCATCTTGAAGGAAGCGACCTGTGCCATCACAGAGAGAGTTTCAATAACGAAAATGCCTCCGCAAAGTCCAAGAAGAATTTCATTTTTCGTGATCACGGCGGCAATGCCGAGCGCGGCGCCTAACGCGAGCGAACCGATGTCGCCCATAAAAACTTGCGCAGGGTAGGTGTTGAACCAGAGAAAGCCCAGGCAGGACGCCGCGACAGAGCCCAGAAAGATGGAGAGCTCGGCTGCGCCGGGGATATGGGGAATCTGCAGGTATTCCGAAATCTTACTATGGCCTGCGACGTAGGCGAGAATCAGAAAAGTCGCCGATGTGGTCATCGTTGGCCCGACCGCTAGCCCATCCAGGCCGTCGGTGAGATTCACCGCGTTAGATGATCCGACGATCACGAAGGTTGCGAATGGAATCCAGAGGAGGCCTAGATCGATGGACCAGTCCTTGAAGATGGGGAACTTGAGAACGGTCGAAGGATTGGTCATATGGTAGAGGACGACGGAAGCGGCGATGGCGAAAACCGTCTGGAAGAAAAGCTTTTGGCGGGTGG
This sequence comes from Oligoflexia bacterium, assembly GCA_043757905.1. Classification (GTDB taxonomy): domain Bacteria; phylum Bdellovibrionota; class UBA1018; order UBA1018; family UBA1018; genus JAYVOO01. The sequence goes on along the minus strand of JAYVOO010000056.1, from coordinate 6,899 downwards.
AGATTCCCTTGGGGTTCTTCTGAACCACCTTCTTATAGTCGTCGACGAACCCAATCGCGCCGAAGAGCAGCGTCGTGCCGAGAGCGATCCAGACAAACGCGTTCTCGAGATCCGCCCAGAGGATCGTAGCGATCGTGATCGAGATCAGGATAAGCCCCCCGCCCATCGTCGGCGTGCCCTTCTTCGAGAGATGGGACTTGGGCCCGTCGTCGCGCACGGCCTGGCCCATCTGCTTGCGTTGAAGCAGCCGGATATATGCCGGCCCAATCAGCATGCAGAAGATCACGCTGGTGATCGACGCCCCGAAGGTGCGGAAAGTCACGTATTTGAAGACATTCAAAAACGAGAACTCCGTATGCCACGGGTAAAGAAACTGGAAGAGCATACAGGATGCTACGGGTTTTTTTTAACGGGTGTCAATTATAAACGGGATTTGAAAAGCCGCGTCCGCGGGCTCAGAGCCTGCGAAGAGCGTCGGCGGCGACTTCGCGGTCGTCGAAGTGAATCTTCGTGGTCTTGCCCGGCTCATCACGGTCGGGAATAATCTGGTAGTTCTCGTGGCCCTTGCCCGCGATCAAGACAATGTCGCCGGGCTGAGCGGCGTTGATCGCCTGATGGATCGCGCGTCGGCGGTCGCTCTCGACGACGAAATTGGAAGCCCCTGCCGCGCCAGCAACGATCTCGTGAATGATCGCCGCCGGATCCTCGAGCCTGGGATTATCCGACGTGATGATGACCGAATCGCAGTTCTCGACCGCGATTTTCCCCATCAATGGGCGCTTCTGCCGATCGCGGTCGCCACCGCAGCCGAAGACCGTGATGATCTTGCTGCCGGGAACGCGGATGTCGCGCACGGCTTGAAGTACTTTCTCGAGAGCGTCCGGCTTATGCGCGTAATCGACGAGGACATTGATCTTGGGATGGGCCACGCGCTCGAGTCTGCCGGGCACGACCTTGAGCGCCGCAATCCCCTTGGAGATTTTGTCTGGCGCGATGCCGAGCGCGAGCCCCGCGCCGACCGCCGCCAGGATATTTTGAATATTGAAGCTTCCGGTCAGGGGCGAGTCGATGCGCACTCCGCCAGCTTCACCGTGGATTCCGGTGATGTCCACCTTCAGCGCGCTCGCGTTCAGCTTCGAGCCTGAGCTCAGGCTGAACCCCGTTTTCGGGATCGTTACTTCTGCGAGAAGCCTCATGCCGTAGGCGTCGTCCTCGTTGATCACGGCGTGCGGGGACTTCCCTCGAGAGCGTGAGAGCTCGGCAAGTCCGATGAAGAGACCCGACTTCGTGCGGAAGTAATCTTCCATGTCGGGGTGGAAATCCAGGTGCTCAGGCGAGAGATTCGTGAAGACCATGGCGTCGAAGGGCACGCCGGCAACCCGGTGCTGCTTGAGTGCGTGGGAAGAGACTTCCATCGCGACCGCCGTACAGCCCATCGAGACCATCTCGGCCAGGAGCTTCTGAAGCTCGACGGCGCCGGGAGTGGTGTGAGTCGAGGCCATGACCTTGTTGCCCAGGCGATATAGAATGGTTCCGATCAGGCCCACGCGAAAGCCCGCGGCGGTCAAGATCGATTCCACCATATAGGTGGTGGTGGTCTTGCCGCTGGTGCCAGTGATGCCGACGATCTTGATCTTCTGCGCCGGATGCCCGTAAAAGTCCGCGGCCAATTCCGCGAGCGCGAGCTTCGAGTCGGGTACCTGGGCGTAAGAGGTATTCACGCGGCCGACGGTGCTGAGCTCGTTTTCGCCGACGATCGCGGCGGCGCCGGCCTTCTCAGCTTCGTTGATGAAGAGGTGGCCGTCAGCCGTGTTGCCCTTGACCGCAATGAAAAGACTGCCCGGCTTGATCTCTTTCGAGTTAGCCGTGATCGAGCTGAATTTTTTGTCCGGGAATAGGATTTTAAGCTGAAGCATCCGAAGTCATCCTACATTTTGACACTAGCCTGGGCTACTCAAATTTGCCCAGTCCGCGAACTTGCTTTCAGGGCTCCTTCAGCGTGAGCTTGATTCGCTCGCCTTCCATGAGAGGTTTACCTTCCTCGGGATGCTGAGCCTGGATCACGCCGATGCCGTGGACTTCGACTTGGAAGCGGTGGCCTTGTAGTACGCGGAGCGCTTCCCGGGGCGTGAGGCCGACGAGCGTCGGCATGCTCCACATCGTCTCGCCCGTGGAATTGGTGCCCTCAGCCTTCAGATCAAGCACAGCGGCGGAAAGGGTCGGTGGAACCGGCTTGCTCTGAGTGAGCGTCAGGCGATCGGTGCGCGCTGCCAGGCGGCGGCTTGGATCGATCTTCGCGGGAAGGCTGAAGCGGTTGGCGACCGCCTCGAGCACTGTGCGGAAAAGCGGGGCGGCGGTTTCGGAAGCGTAGTAGACGCCCTTGGGCTCGTCGATCGATGCGAAGATCACGATCTTCTGGTCGATGCCCACCGGAAAACCCACGAACGAAGAGATGTAGCGCGAGCGCGAGTAGGCGTGCGTAAGCGGGTCCACGGCCTGCGCGGTGCCCGTTTTTCCAGCCACGCGGAAGCCCTCGACCGAGGCTTTCACGCCGGTGCCTTCCTTCTCGGTAACGGATTCGAGCGCCTGGATGACCTGGTCGGCGACGCGCGCGGTGAGCACGCGGCGGGGGGGCTCATGCGCGGGGTCCCCATTGGATTTCTCGTCTTTCGAATTCTTCAGGAGCACCGGCTGCACGAGCCAGCCGCCGTTCAGGAACGCGGCGTAGGCGCGCGTGACTTGCAACGGAGTAGCGAGCATGCCCTGGCCGAAGCCGATGTTGGCGAGCGTGAGCGGCTGCCAGTCCTTGCGCGGAGGGAGGCGCCCTGAGATCTCGCCGGGAAAGCCCACCGTGGTTTTCTGAGCGAACCCCATGGACTGAAGCGTGCTCAGGTACTTGTCCGCGCCCAGCTTGAGCGCGAGCTTCGCGGCGCCGACGTTGGACGAAAGCTGGATGATCTTCTTCAGGCTGATCCACTCGAATTTTTCGTGGCTCTCGGCCTCTGAGATTTTCTTGCTCTGGACGACGAACTGCCCTTGGCCGCCGTTGATCATGTCGGTCAGTTTGTGGCCGTTGGAGAGCGCGCTCGCGAGCAATACCGCTTTCAGGGTCGAACCCGGCTCAAAGCCGTCGGTAAGCGCGCGGTTCCGGCGGCGCTCTGCGGGAAAGCCCTTCTGATTCGGATTGAACGAGGGCTCGTTGGCCATCGCGAGGATCTCGCCGTTCACCGCGTTCATCACGATGACGGTGCCGCTCCGGGCGCTCGTCTTGTGGACCGCGGCCTTCAGCTCCTGCTCGACCGCGAACTGGAGCGAGGCATCGATCGTGAGCTGCACTGGCTCGCCGTCCTGTAAATGGCGTGCCGCCATGGCGTCCATGAACGCCGGGCGCCCGAGGGCGTCCTTGATTGCGTTCATCGACGTGACTTTGCCCTTGAGCTTCTGGTCCTGCCAGAGCTCGACGCCTTCGATCCCGTCTGAGTCGATGTTCACGGATCCCAGAACGTGCGCCGAGAGTTCGCCGTGCGGATAGATGCGGTGGCTTTCTTTGACGAGCCATAGGCCGCTGACGAGATCGCCCTCGGTGTCCATCACGCGCCATTTCTTGAAGCGCTCGAGCTCGGCTTCGGGCAGGTGGCGTTTGATCCAGACGAACTCGCGTTTCTCGCTCAGCTTCTGGTAGATCTTCGCGTAAGGCACGTCGGTCGCGCGCGCGAGGAGCCGGGCGAGAAGCGCACGGTTCTTGATCTTCTTGGGATTGGCCGCGAGCGAGTTTGACTCCATGTTGATCGCGAGCGGCTCTCCGTTGCGGTCGAGGATTGAGCCGCGGCGCGGGCGGATCAGCACCTTGCTCTGGAACTGCCGGCGCGCCATGTTCTCGAGCCTGGGGTTGTGGACGATTTGGATCAGGGCCGCGCGCCCGACGATCAGCGCGCCGCCGACCAGGCAGAAGACCATCATCGCGGAGAGGCGCCCTTGCAGGCGGTCGTTATGGCTCAACTTTGCCTCGCATATTGATGATCTGCTCGGCGTGCGGTTGGCTCAGGTTGAACTTCGCCCGCGCGAGCGCCTCGAGCTTGCGAGGCGAGCGAAAAGCGGTGACCTTCAGCTCCATCTGCTCGCGCACCTGGTGCATGCTGCGGATCTCACGTTCGGTCTGGTCGATCGAGTAGGTTGTGCGGACGATGTACAGGCGCAACCAGACGGTGCCGATTGCCATGCCGATCACGAGCGGGATCACCCACATGGGGAACCATCTGCGCTTCATGATGGATTCCGTTCCGCGATTCGCAGTTTCGCGCTTCTTGCGCGAGGATTAGACGTCACTTCTTCCTCCGAGGCTTCCAGGGGCTTCTTGTGGAGGGGTTTGAATGCGCCTTCCTTGTCCCGGAAAGCGTTCTTCACTCTGCGATCCTCGAGCGAATGAAAGCTCAGGATCGCGACCCTTCCGCCTGGCCGTACGGAAAGTATAACATGCGAAAGAAGAGTTTCGAGCTCATTGAGCTCGTCGTTCACAGCGATTCTTAGCGCTTGGAAGGTACGGGTGGCTGCGTGGATCTTGCCATGGCGGGCATGTGCAGGAAGCGAGCGGATTACCACCTGGACCAGATCTTGGGTGGTCTCGATCGGGCCTTCCGAAAGGCGCATCTTGATTCCATGGGCGATGCGGCGCGAAAACCGTTCGTCGCCGTGCTGGTAGATGATGTTGGCAAGCTCTTCTTCGCGGAGCGATCGCAGCAGTTCACTCACCGGTTGCCCCCGATCTTGATCGAGTCTCATATCGAGCGGGCCATCCCCTTGGAAGCTCAAGCCTCGTTCCGGGTCCTCGATCTGATCGCTCGAGAAGCCGAGATCAGCCATCACCCCCGCGACCTTGCGGCCCTCGAGGGAGCCTGCGATCTCGCTGAAGCGTGCGTGCAGAAGCTCGAGGCGCCCTTCGGCGATCTCCGATCTGAAGCGCTCGCGGCCGCGCGCGATCGCCCGACCGTCCTGGTCGACAGAGAGCACGCGGTGGCGCGAGAGCGCGGGTTCTGCCGCGAGCGCCGCGAGCAGTGCGGCCGTGTGGCCGCCGCCACCGAGCGTGCAGTCGACTAGGCACTCGGATTCCCCGATTGCGGCGAATGATGCGCGCAAGGGCTCCACCAGCGCGGAGACGATGGGTTCGACGAGGATCGGGACATGCTGGGTGGTGGGCGAAGCGGTCACCCTCGGACATTACCTGCCCGGGCGGGCGTAGACAACGCGGCTTTGCTTTTCGCCTTTGGCCGGCTTCTGAAAGTAGTTCTCGAAAGCCTTGCGTGCGAGGTAAGCGGACTTCACGCGCCAGAGCTTGCGGTGGATGGTCAGGGCCGCGACCGCGATCCGGCGATTCGTGCCAGGAAGGCGCGCGTAACCCACGAACCAGTCGTACTTTCCTTGAGGATTAAGGCCCGTGAGCGAGCCCGTCTTACCGCCGACGTCGAGTTGGGCGTATTCCTTCTTGAAGAAGCCGCGGAATGCGTGGCGGCCCGTGCCGTTCTGGACGGTCGCGCGCATGAGGCCTCGGATCTCTTCTGCAGTGGCCGGATCAACCGCCTGGACTGCGACTTTCTGCTGGGCCTGGTAGATCATTCCGCCTTCACGGTTATAGATGCTGTCGACCACGTAAGGGTCCATCGCGACCCCGTCGTTGGCGATCGCCGCTGCGATCATCGCGCCTTGCAAAGGGCTCATCGTGTTCTCGCGGGTGAAACCGGAAGCGGCCTGCGAGATTCCCCAGGAGTCGTTCGGGATCGGTGCCCGGCCCTGCTGAATCGGAAGGTCGGAGGCGATTTTGCGGTTGAATCCAAAGCGATCCGCGTAGGTGCGGAGCTGGGACGCGCCGACGGTGAAGGCGCCAATGCGCGCGAACACGGTATTTACCGACTTAGCGAACGCCTCTTTCAACGTGATGTGCCGGGTCCAGCGGGTCGAACGCATGCTTAGGGCGTTACCTTTGTAGAGGGTATGGTTCGCGCCATTGAATGGAATGATCGTGCGGCCAGAGAACTTGTTGGACTCGATTGCGGCCGCGGCGGTTACGACCTTGAAGACGGATGCCGAGGGGAACGTCGCACGGAGCGCGAGATTATCCTTCAGCACCTCGCCGCGCGAATAGCTAACCATCGATAGGATGCGGCCGGTGGAAGGATCGATCGCGACGAACGAGCCGTAATCAGGGCTGTAAGATTGGAAGAGGCCTTCCATCTGCTCCTGAAGTGAGTGATCAAAAGAGTATTGCATGACCGCGCGGGTTTTCTCGGTCGGAGAGGTAGGCACCTCCATCTCAGTCGGAAAACGATAGAAGGAAGCGGAGCTTCCGAGAAACTCAGCGAGCTGGTCCTTGGTAAGACTCGATCCGGAAAGCACGGCCACGATCGGAGATTTGGCGGACTTTTCGAGAATGGGTAAGAGGGTGTCGCCCGCGCGCATTTTCATCAGGCAAACGCCTCCGAGAATGGAGGCCGTCGTGAAGACTGCGAAGAGCAACGTATTGGAATTGCGGGGATTCGTGGACGGTGGGGCGATTAGACTCATTTAATCCTCTTTTCGAGGATGACAGGGATAGTGATTCCAGGTCAAGCGGGGATCCCGCGCGAATCGCGAACAGAATTTTGACGGTGATCACCCGATTGCTTCACGCATTTGAGAGTTTTTCTCTCAGTTGGCGATGTCCGCGTTTTCCACTTCATGCGCTGAGATTTCCACGGCCGGTGGAAAGTCCTTCGCAGCTGGTGATACGGGAATTCTTTCGCCGGCGCTCAGGGCGCTGAACGAGTTCTTGGCTAAATCGCCTGCGCTCAGGATCTCCGGCAGGTACATCAGGTCGATGTCCTCTCCCGGCTCAAGCCGCGAAGTTGCGGACGTCGCGTCGGATTGTT
>JAYVOO010000055.1:0-2631 GCA_043757905.1 Oligoflexia bacterium | reverse complement strand
TCGCCCAATTGGCCGGCCCAATTGCCAAACTGATGCCCGCCGTAACGGGCGGCGTACGGACGCATGCCCGAGGGCACGCGGTTGCCCGCGAGAATCGCGAGCGACTCCGGATCCGCGGGGCGGGAAAAACCCAGCTCGGACGCAAGGCGCTCCGACCAGCCGAGCAGCTTCGGGTTCGCAACGGGCGTAGGCAAGGTCTCGGATAGCGAAATCTTGCTCACCTGGCGGACAAAGTTGCCTTTTTCCGGATCACCGGGCAGCCGCTCAACGAAACTTGACTCCCAAAGCAGCTCGGAGATCTTCTTGCCGTAATTCGCGCTCAATTCTCACCTCGATGCCTGTCTCATAACCCGAATCATGGAAAGAGCACAAGTCAGGCGGAGAATCCTTTGGTAAGTTCATCTCATGACCAATCCGATGAAGCCCCCTGCGTTTCTCTACGGCACCGCTTGGAAGGAAGACCGCACCCAGGATTGCGTGGAACGCGCACTCCGGGCGGGCTTCCGGGGAATCGATACCGCCAATCAGCGCAAGCATTACTTCGAGGTGGGAGCGGGCCTCGCGTTGAAAAGGGTCATGGACCAGGGCCTCGTACGGCGCGAGGAGGTTTTTCTTCAGTCGAAATTCACTTCAGTCGACGGTCAAGACGATCGCCTGCCTTACGATCCCGAGGCGTCCTACGCCGAACAAGTGCGGCGGTCTTTCGAGAGCTCGCTCGAGCATCTACATACGGACTACCTCGACTCTTACGTCCTGCACGGCCCGACGACCTCGCGTGGATTGGCCCCAGCCGACTGGGAAATCTGGGGCGCCATGGAAGCGCTTCATGACGAGGGCCGCGCGCGCGCGCTGGGAGTCAGCAACGTCAACCTCGCCCAGCTTCAACTGCTCTGCGAGAAAGCGCGGGTGAAGCCCGCTTTCGTTCAAAATCGCTGCTACGCCTCGCGCGGTTGGGACAGCGAGATCCGCGCCCTTTGCCGCGCCAAAGGGATCGTCTATCAGGGCTTTTCGCTCCTGACGGCCAATCAGCCAATTTTCGAGAAGCCGCGCTTCCGAAAGATCGTCGAAGCAGCCCGATGCACGCCCGCGCAGGCCATCTTCGCGTTCGCGCGGCAAGTCGGGATGCTACCCCTGACGGGAACTTCCGATTCAGGCCATATGCGGGAGGACCTGGATGCGTTGCAGGTCGAGTTGGACGCGCCGTCAATTGAGAGTTTGGCGAGTCTGCTTATTCCGCCAGCTTGAGCTTCAGGCCGACGTAGTTGGGCTTGCCGGAGCCCAGCATCGGAATCTCGTCGACCGCAACGACCTTTCCGACCGAGGACACGAAAGTGGTCGCCACGCCCTGGTCGAGCAGGATTCTCTTCGCTCGCGCCAGATCCAAGGTTTTGTCGGTCGAAAAAACGACGGCCTTCTGATCTTCGAGTGGACCGTAGGAGTCGACGGCGATCACAGCAATGTCTTGGCCCGCGCCCAGCACGTTCTGAAGGGTGCCTTCAAGCAGATCGATCGGAATCATCTCGCCCGCCGGGTTCTTGATGAAACGCGAGAGGCGCCCATGGATCGTCAAATAACCCTCGGCATCGATCGAGAAGATGTCCTGGGTGTCGAGCCAGCGCTTGCCTTCGGTCTCGACAAAGGCGGCTTTCTTTTCACCCAGATAGCCCTTAAAGATCGACTTTCCACGGACCAGAAGGCGGCCCTGCTGCCCCTGCGCCACAGGCTTCAGCGTTTCAGGGTCCACGATCAGCGTTTCGACCCCGGGGAGCGCGCGACCGACCGTCCCTCGTTTGTTATGCGTGATCGTGTTGCTCGAAATCGTGGGCGATGCTTCAGTCAGTCCGTAACCTTCGAGCACGAGAGCGGTCGAGTTCTTACTCTCGATCAAGGCATACGCCTCGGTGTTCAGCTTCGCAGCACCCGACATGATGACTCTCAGGCTCTTGAGCTGTTCGGCGCTCCCTTTCTTGAAGATGAACTTGAGAAAGTGCGGCGTACCGGCCACGTGCGAAGCTTGGAGCTGCTCGATCAGGCGTGAGATCCGACCGCCTTGGGTCGGATCGGGATAATAGAAAGTCGGAACCCCCAGGCAGACCGTCAGAATCTGAGTCACGGTGCTTCCGAATGAATGGAAGGCTGGCAGGAACCCGAAGAAACGGTCTCCCTCGGTGAATCCTCCGACCTCAGCGATGGCTTTCGCGTTCGTGAGCTGGTTCTCGTGCGAGAGCGGGATTCCTCCGGGCGTGCCGCTTGAGCCGCTCGAGAAAAGGATCGTCGTAGTCTGATCTGCGCTCATCTTCACTTTCTTGAGCTCACTCCAGCTCAAGTAACTCTTCACCTTGGCCGTGAGGCCTTCCCACTTCGAGATGCTTGCCTTGATACCCTCGAGCGAAACGAAGCGGTCCTTGACGGCGCTCAGATCCTGGCTCTTCTCGAGTTTCTTGACGAGCGCGTCTGAGGTCAAGACGTGCTCTACGCCGGCGAGATTGAGAGAAGACTTGAGGCTTTCTCCGCTCAGGGTGAAGTTCACCATGACTGGAGTCTTGCCCGCGAAGAGAGCCGCGTAATAGAGTACCGTCCCCGTCACCGAGGCCGGGAGCATGATGCCGACGCGATCGCCCGGAAGGGCCT
>JAYVOO010000054.1:0-2635 GCA_043757905.1 Oligoflexia bacterium | reverse complement strand
CGTGCATCGACATTACAGAACGGCGTGAGGCCCGAATCCAGCTCGAAAAGCTGGCCACGGATCTGCGCGCGGCCGTGCAGGTGCGCGACGACTTTCTTTCTGTTGCGTCCCATGAGCTCAAAACGCCGCTGACTTCCCTCAAGCTCCAGCTTCAGATGACGGAGCGCTCACTGCATCGGACGGACCGCGAGCCTCCGACTGTCGAAAAACTCGCGCGGACGGTCGCGACTTGCCTCGGGCAGACGGATCGTCTGGCGAGCCTCGTTGACGATCTCCTGGATGTCTCCCGTATTCAGTCTGGCAAACTCACCTATCAGATGGAGCCGGTTGATCTCGCGGTTTCTGCGCTGGAAAGCGGGGAGCGGCTTTCCGAGCAGGCCGAGCTCCAGCATTCCCGACTCACCGTCATTGCGCCCCAGCCGGTCTTCGCGCACTGTGACCGCTTTCGCATGGATCAGGTTTTCACCAACCTGATTACGAACGCAATCAAGTACGGCAACGGCAACCCTATTGAGGTCGAAGTTCAACAGGAAGGTGCTTTCGCCAAGATCATCGTTCGCGATCAGGGGATCGGGATCGCGCATGAAAATCAGCAGATTATCTTTGGGCGTTTCGAACGGGCAATCGGCTCGACCAATATCAGTGGCCTGGGACTTGGGCTCTATATCGTCCGTCAGATCGTCCAGGCGCATCGGGGCACGGTCGAAGTCGCGAGCCAATTGGGCTCGGGCTCCACATTCACGGTGACTCTGCCATGTTCCGCTCCAGGCTGACGCCCGACTTCGCGCGCCAGCGCGCCGAACTGCTCGCCGAGACGGGAGTGCCTGCGCTCGAGTTGCCCGCGAGCGTAGAGCTCGCCGTCGCGTCGATCGCAAGCGCCGAGGCGCCCGCGCGCGATTTGGGACCGGTTCAGCTCTGGCTCAATATTCTCCGGCTCATCCGGCCGATGCTCGTTCGAGCGGCGGCGATCTCGTTTCTCGCGGCGGCGAGCGCTTCTTCAGCGACCTTAATGGGCATGCGGATCCTGAGGCCCGGTCAGGAGCTTCGGGCGCTGCTCATTTTCTCCGTTGGTTATTCCATGATGGCCTGCTTCGCTCAGTTCTGCGCCTTTCAGGCGGGCAGGCTCCGGGTCTGGGTAGGCTTAAGCAGCGAAGCTTACCTGGCTGGGTTGATCACACGCAAGCTCCTGCGCATCTCGACGATGGCCGCGAAACGTCAGTCTTCGGGCAACCTCAAGGTGCTGATCACGTCGGACGTCAGGAACGTCGGGCAGTTCCTGGACAACGCCGTCCGCAATCTCGTGCCCTCGATTGTCGCGCTCATCGTGATCTCGCCGTTTCTCGTTTATTTCAGCGGTTGGGCGGGTGCGATCGGGCTCGTCGTCATGGGCCTGGTGCTGCCGCTCGCGCTCAGCCTGAATCGGATCAGCGCTCATTATCAGGACAAGAGCCAGACGGAGTTGGACCGCCTGACGTCGCTTGTCGGCGAGTGGGTCAAGAATCTTCGACTGATCCGCTACTTGTCCTGGGATCGCGCCGTGCAGAGCGATGTCTCGAAGCAGCTCGACCGCTTCATGTCCTTCTCGATGGTTCAGCATTTCATGGCCTGCCTGATCTTCGGCCTGAGTCAGTCGTGGTGGATGTTCTCGATCATGGGCGTCGTCGTGAGCGCTCAATGGTTCGGGCTGCCGCTGGATCTCACGGGTTTCTTTGGATCGCTTTGGTTGCTGACTTTTCTCGCCGGCTACTTCACGCACCTGCCGAACACGATCCGGCTTTACGGACTGGCGGCGCCTTCAGTCGCGCGCATCGCGAAGCTTCTCTCTGAGGAGGAACAGGCGGATCTGCTTTCGGACGACGGTTCGCCCTGGACAGGTTCTCGGCCCGTCGCCGTACGTTTCGAGGAGGTGGGTTTCACTTATCCCGGAGGCAGGCAGGCGATTCGCGAGCTCACGCTTAGGATCGAGCTCGCGCGCAAGATCGCCGTGCTGGGCGAAGTCGCCTCGGGCAAAACGACTTTCCTAAAGCTTCTGTGCGCGGAGCAGAAGCCGGATGCGGGCCGGATCCTGATCGAGTTCGAGGACGGTAGCGTGCGCGATCTCTGGGAGCGCCGGACCTATGAAGCCTTCCGCGCCGGCATCGCCTATATTCCGCAAGAGCCCTTCGTCCCGAATGACCTGCTCGGCACGAACATCTCACTGGGCGGGGCGGATCAGCCTGAAGCCGAAGAGCGCGAGAGCATCGTTCAAGCCGCTTACTGGGCCGAGCTTGAGGCGGATATCGCGCTACTTCCCAAAGGGCTCTCGCAAGAGATCGGGGAGAGCGGCGTGAACTTGAGCGGGGGCCAGCGCCAGCGGCTGAACCTCGCGCGCGCGTTCCACTCCAGACGGACCTTTCTCCTGCTCGACGACACGCTGAGCGCGGTCGACAAGAAAACCGAGATCGCTCTCATGAAGCGGCTTGAGAGCCTGAGGCAAGGATTCGTGCTGGTGACCCATCGGACCGGCGAGCTTTCCGGGCTTGATGAAGTACTCATGCTGGAGGACGGTCGCTTGATCGAGACGGGTGCGCCCGCTGCGCTCTCCGCCGATCCGCTTTCCCAGTACACGCGCATCCTCGGCGCCTATGAGAGCGAG
>JAYVOO010000053.1:0-2650 GCA_043757905.1 Oligoflexia bacterium | reverse complement strand
GGAGAGGCATTCGCGGCACTATTCGTGATCCTCGTATTCGGAGTCGTCTTCTATAGCTGGGGCCTGATGGCGTGCTTGCTGATGTTCGTTCTGGGGGTGGGGCCGGTTATTCGGCGGCGGAATCACCGGGGGGTCTTCTTTCATTGGCCGTATCGGCACCTCTGGGTGAGCCTTCCCGGCCTGGTGAACCCGCGAGGGAAACGAAGGTTTTCGGATTGATCGAGAGACTGAGGGGGAAGCAATGGAAAGTTCGAATCAAGATGGGGGAAATGAAGGATGCATAATCAAGGAAACGACAGAAGAGCAAGTGACGAGTTCGAGCAGTCCCGAGATCACGGCGCATATCCCAAGCGGCGACCGATACACGAAATTAAGATCAGACGTTCGAATGATGGTCGGTACGTGGTGCTCCAGAGCATCGAAACTTGGGTGCTCCCTCGCCGCTATGTGGATGCGATTCTACAGTCAAACCATCACACCGTGGGTGGCGAGAACTCTCCGGCCAGTGATCGACGGGAGGTGGCTCCCGTGGTGGAGGCTTAGGTTCCAGTTTGCGGTGTCAAAGCTAAGAAGGGTCGTAAATCAGATGATCGGACCACTTGAAAAAGGGATGGAAGCTGCCAGGGTTCATGCGCCCGTTCAAGGTGTCTACGAGGGGGTCGACTTGAAGGTACTGCCCAAATACATCTCGTTCAAGGCGGCCCTATTGGCAAACCGGCTGACCCAACAATACGTGATCCTGGTGCTTTCGGCCGTCCTGGTCATCGTTTACGGGTTTTCGAGGACAGAAATCGTCTCTCTTCAGAAATTACTGAGAACCAAGGAGGTCATCCTAGCACCTGTCCAGGACTTCACCACGGCGGCACCCCAGTCGGTACCGGATAGTTACGTCGCGAACGCCGTCTCGGACTATCTGAGCCTCCTGGGCAGCGTCGCGGCCAGCAATATCGAGGAGAACTACAACGTCATCATGGATTCGATGAGTCCAGAGCTTCGGATCAAATTTCAAGCCGAGGCCGCGGACTGGAAGGCCAAGGTGAAGGCCGAGAACATTTCCGAGATTCTTTCGATTACTCAGAAGGAAATCGTATCCGATGGAGGCGGCTACTACAAAGTGACGGCACTCGGAAAGCGAGACACGTATGTAGCCAACGAATACATCGGTCATACCGACGAGGCGATCGAAATGACGTTAGCACTCGCGCCGCCCAAGACGGGAAAGCGTTGGTATCTCCAGATCACGGAACTTTCCAGGCAATCGGTTCATGCCTTCAGGTCAAAAGAACAATTGGGAGGTAAATGAAGATGAAGGAACTCATGAGATCTGGCCGAGAGGGGCTTTATCGGGCTCGGCAGGTACTTTGTCTCTTTTCTATCGTGCTGACGATCGGGGTTCTCTCCCCGCGAGATCTCCATGCAAGGCAAGTCTACTTTGGATCGGAAACGGAAAGTGTCACCGTGGTGTATGGAGCGCCGACGCTGTTTCGCTTTCCAAGCGAGGTGAAGACGATTTCTCAGGCGCAGAAATTCAAGATCGAGCCCGCTAATTCCGAGCAACCGAACTACGCGCTTCTTTCGGTCACACCCAGGTTCACGACCGGAAGCAGCGATGTGGCGTTCATCCTAGGTGACGGCACGGTCATCAAGGTGCGAATTCGAATCACTGCGCAGGCGATCCCTGAGAAGACGGACTCGATCTTCGACTTCAAATCAAAAGAGAGCCTAATTGATTCAGGGGAAGGTAAGCCAGGCGGGGCCGCCCTGTCCGAATTTGAACTCATGCGCGCGATGCTGAGAGGCGATCAGGTGGTCGGATACGACATCAAGAATGTGAGCCGGGGACTTTCGCCTGGATTTAAAGGAACGAAGACGACGCTTCTCAGGATTTACACGGGCGGAAATCTGAATGGCTACATCTTCGAGATCTTAAACACGACCCGAAATCAGAGGCTCTTTATCAACAACGAGAACTTGATGCTCGGGGACCCAAGTGTCGCGATCCTCTCCTCGGTCGACCAGGCTGTGATCGAACCCGAAGGATCTGGCAAGGAGAAGACGTATCTCAGGATCGTAGCGAAACCTACCTCGGTCTACAACCAGCTCGTACTCCCTGTTCAGGTCGTGGAAAAGAAGTGAGGCAGACAGATGTCTATTAAATCAGGAATTCGATTCGATCGGTTACGTCGGGACGTGAGGGCGCTTTTCACGGAACATCGCTCAAAGTTCCCTTATGTGGGGACCGTTCTTTTGTGTCTGGTCCTTTACGGAATCAGTAAGGGAAGGGATGTAAAAACGGAGATCTACCATCGGGATGGACCGGCCGACTTTAAGAGCGGTCGGATCTTGGGAGGCACGGGGGATTCGATCTACGAGGGGAAGGAGCGCTTATTTTCTAAGACGGTCAGGGATCTCCTAGCCACGCAGGCGAGCCTCAAGGACACGACCGAGAAGCTCCAGCTCAAGATCGGGGAACTTGAAAAAAAGGCGGGAGGGCCGATCGGTCCGTCTCCGCTCCCGAGCGGGCAGCCTTCGGATCGAAGTACACCCCGGGCTGGTGGGCAAGCCGGGCAATGGGGCGGGGAGGGGCAATCTGCGGCACAGTCAAATGACGCCATCCGGCTGGGTGCGCCACCTGAGTCGCTTGGCGTTT
>JAYVOO010000052.1:0-2650 GCA_043757905.1 Oligoflexia bacterium | reverse complement strand
GTGCAGGTCGAGGCAGAGGCGTGAATCAATCTGCCAGCCCAGGAAGATCGCGTACGAGCTCGCTTCTTCGAGAAGCCCCGAGATCCGCTCGTAGTAGGAACCGGCTTCCCAGATCTCTTCCCAGGATAGTGCGGTCAGACTGCGCGCGTAACAGCGGCGCGAAAGGGTGCCGCCGATTGGAGCGGCATCCGATATGGGCTCGGCTTCTCGTCGAATTGCAATGGATGCGGCCATGGACTGCCCTTAGGAGCAAGCTACATGCCGATTGCCTTTGAAACTCCGCGGTGTTACCGTTTTTAGTTGATGCCCCCGCGTACAACTCGTTCTCATACTTGTGGCCAACTTAACGCAACGCATTTGAATCAGGAAGTCACCCTTTGCGGCTGGGTCGCCAAGCGGCGGGACCACGGAGGCCTGATTTTCGTCGACCTTCGGGATCGATACGGGCTGACGCAAGTTGTATTCGATCCGAGCTTTGCACCTACGCTGCCCGATACTGGGAGCGCGCACGAACTTGGCGGAAAGCTTCGCAGCGAATACGTGATCTGGGCCAAAGGCAAAGTTCGGCATCGCCCCGAGGGCATGACCAATACCAAACTCGTGACCGGCGAGATCGAGGTCGCCTGCTCCGATCTCGTGATCCTTTCCGAGGCGAAGACGCCCCCGTTCGCGATCGACGACGAGACCGACGCGGCCGAGCTCGTCCGGCTCAAGTACCGTTACCTCGACCTCCGGCGCCCGGCGCTCCAGAAGAATTTGATGATCCGCCACCGAATGCTCTCGATCGTGCGCAACCATCTCGATCAGCAAAGCTTCATCGAGGTCGAAACTCCGATCCTTTACAAGTCCACGCCCGAGGGCGCGCGCGACTTCATCGTGCCATGCCGATTGAATCCCGGGACGTTCTATGCGCTTCCGCAGTCGCCGCAGACTCTCAAGCAGCTCCTGATGATCGGCGGGCTGGATCGCTATTACCAGATCGCCCGCTGCTTCCGCGACGAAGACCTGCGCGCCGACCGGCAGCCGGAATTCTCGCAGATCGACATCGAGCAATCTTTTCTCGATGAAGATGCGTTCTTCCCGATCATGGAATCCATGATCGCCAAGCTTTGGAAAGAGATCCTGGGACAGGAAGTGCCCACGCCGTTTCCGCGCATGCCTTACTCTGAGGCGATGAGCCGCTTCGGAAGCGACAAGCCTGACGTGCGTTTCGGACTGGAGATTCAGGATATTTCGGCAATCTTCGCCAATAGCGGATTTCAAGTCTTCAAGAACGCGCTCGCGCCGAACTCCCGGGGTCGCCAGGGCTCAGTCCGCGTAATCAAGGTCCCGAAGGAGGCGGAGAAGTTCTCGCGCAAGGATCTTGACGATCTGGCCGCGACCGCCGCGACCTTCGGCGCGAAGGGCCTGCTTTGGATCAAAGTCCAAGCCACCGGCGAGCTTCAGTCGCCTGCCGCGAAGTTCTTCTCGCCCGAAGAGACTGCTGCGCTCAAGAAGCAGCTGAGCCTTGCGCCGGGCGACCTCGTCGTCTCGGTCGCCGATCCTAAGAACTCGGTCGTCTGCGATGCGCTGGGCGCGGTTCGCTTGAGTTTGGGAACCCGCCTCGGGTTGATCCCCAAGCACGGCGAAGGGAAGCCCGCTTTCCTCTGGGTCATGAACTTCCCGCTCGTTGTTTTCGACGAGAAGGACAACCGTTACTACGCGGCTCACCATCCCTTCACTTCGCCTAGACCTGAGTTCTTCCAGGACTTCATCGAAGGCAAAAATCTCGATCAGATCGAGGCTTCCGCGTATGACCTCGTTTTGAACGGCGTGGAAGTCGGCGGAGGCAGCCTCCGCATCTACCGCCCGGACGTGCAGGCGGCGATGTTCAAGCTGCTCGGGCTCACTCCCGAAGAGGCGAAGGAGAAGTTCGGCTTCTTCCTCGAAGCGCTCACTTACGGAACTCCTCCGCATGGCGGCATCGCGTTCGGAGTGGACCGGCTCGCGGCCCTTCTCTGCGGCGTCGGGCCGATCCGCGACGTCATGGCTTTCCCGAAGACGCAGAAGGGCAGCGATTTGATGGCAGAGACGCCATCCACGGTAAGTGCGGACCAGCTGGCCGAGTTGGGCGTTTCCATCCGCAAGCCCCTCGCCAATGGCCCGGCCTGAGACCGAACGCGAGGGCTTGGTGGCCTCGGCCGAGTTCTCGCGGCGAACGCGCGCGCGAGCCTGGGAACGTTTCGAGACCGAGGCATTCGATTTCCTTGTGATCGGCGGCGGGATCACGGGCGCAGGCGTCGCCCGCGACGCTGCCTCGCGGGGCTTCCGCGTCGCGCTCGTCGAGAAGCGGGACTTCGCTTGGGGCACCTCTTCCCGAAGCTCGAAGCTCGTGCACGGTGGCCTGCGCTATCTCGAGCAGTACGACGTCCGGCTGGTCCGCGAGTCGCTGCGTGAGCGGGAGCGACTGTTCCGGCTCGCGCCGCACCTGGTCCGGCCGGTGCCCCTGCTCATCCCGCTCTACCGCCACAACCGCCGCTCGCGCTGGATGGTCAGACTCGGCATGGTCACCTACGACGTCTTGTCCTTCGACAAGTCTCCGCCGCGTCACCAGATGTTGTCCCGGGAGCAGGTCGGCACCCGCTTCACCGGACTCGCCGCGGACGGACTG
>JAYVOO010000051.1:0-2660 GCA_043757905.1 Oligoflexia bacterium | reverse complement strand
TTTGAGAACTCGATGTACCAGTCGCAGAGCTCGTGCCAGGTGAATTCAAAGATTGCCTGCGCGCCTACGTTCACTTCGAAGGCTTCCAACCCGCGAGTCACCGATGCGGCGAGCACCTGGGCACGCGAAACGATCCAACGGTTAGCGGGCGAAAGCTCCCTTTGATGCGCATTCATCCAGGCAGCTATCCCTTCTTTCGGGGCGCTGACGGGTTTGCCCGCTTTTTCAGCAAGATCGAGCTGCAGATGAAAGAACTTTGTCGCGTTCCAGAACTTATTGCAGAAACCGCGATAGCCTTCGACACGGTCAATCGAGAGCTTGATGTCGCGACCCTGCCCCGCCATGGATGCCAGCGTGAAGCGCAAAGGATCGGCGCCATGCGCGTCGATCAAAACCAAAGGATCGATGACGTTGCCTTTGGACTTGGACATCTTCTCGCCCTTCTCGTCTCGCACCATTGCGTGGAGATAGACTTTCTCGAAGGGCACATCACCCATGAAGTGGATGCCCATCATGATCATTCGGGCGACCCAGAAGAAAATGATGTCAAAGCCCGTTTCAAGAATCGAGGTCGGATAGAATGTCTTGAGTGTATCGGTCCTTTCAGGCCATCCCAAAGTCGAGAACGGCCAGAGTGCCGAGCTGAACCAAGTGTCGAGGACGTCTTCGTCCTGCCTGAGTTGCGCCGAGCTGGCTGCACAGTGCCCGCACTTCTCGGGTGTCGTACGCGAGACGGTGATCTCCTGGCATTGGCCGCAATACCACGCCGGGATTTGATGCCCCCACCAAAGCTGGCGCGAGATGCACCAGTCGCGGATATTGTACATCCACTCGAAGTAAGTCTTTTCCCAGTTTTTTGGCGTGAAAGTGATCTTGCCGCTTTCGACCGCTTCGATCGCGGGCTTAGCCAAAGGGGCGATCTTGACGAACCACTGCTTCGAGATGATGGGTTCGGCGACCGTCTCGCAACGCTGACAGAGGCCGACCTTGTTCTGGTGGTCTTCCGTTTTGACCAAAAGGTGCGCTTCCTTGAGATCAAGAAGCAAGCGCTCGCGCGCTTCGGCATACTTCAGACCCGAATAAGGGCCACCGGCCGGTGTGATCCGCCCGTCCTTACCCATGACCGAGATCGCGGGCAGATCGTGCTTCTTACCCAATTCGTAGTCGTTAAAGTCATGAGCAGGCGTGATCTTCAATGCGCCGCTGCCGAACTCGCGGTCGACATACTCGTCGGTGATAACTGGAATCTGGCGGCTCAGGAGCGGTAGGATCGCGCGCTTGCCGTGAATATGCTTGTAACGCTCGTCCTCCGGATGAACCGCAACCGCGGTGTCTCCGAGCAGTGTCTCGGGACGTGTCGTCGCAATCACGAGCTCCGCAGGCTGGCCAGTCGCGGGATCCAGCACCGGCGCACCCGAGTCGTCAACGATCTTATAGACGAGATGCCAGAAGTAACCTTTGCGATCCGTCGGGATGACTTCGAGGTCCGAAAGCGCGGTCTGGCAACGCGGGCACCAGTTAATGATGCGTTCGCCTCGGTAAATCAGGTTCTCTTCATAAAGCCTGACGAAAACCTCGCGCACGGCTTTGGAGAGGCCTTCGTCCATCGTGAAGCGTTCACGCTTCCAATCGAGCGACGAGCCGAGACGAGTCAGCTGGTTCGTGATCTCTTTGCCATGCTCTTCTTTCCACTTCCAGGTGCGGGCCAGAAACGCCTCACGGCCCAGGTCGTGACGTGTGAGCGGCTTACCGCTCGGCCCCTTCCCTTCTTTTGCGATCTGCTTTTCGACCTGCGCTTGGGTCGCGATGCCGGCGTGATCGGTGCCCGGCAACCAGAGCGTGTTGTCCCCGAGCATTCGGTGCCAGCGTACAAGAATGTCTTGAAGCGTGTTCGTGAGCGCATGGCCCATGTGCAGCACGCCCGTTACATTGGGCGGCGGAATGACGATGCAGAAGGACTTTTGCCCGGGCGCGCTTACGTCCTTGGCTTCGAAGCACCCGGCGGATCGCCAGAACTCGTAGATTTTCGTTTCGAAGGTGGAGGCTTCGTAGTTTTTGCCGAGGACTTCAGATGCGGTGGCCATGGTGAGCGAGCATAACACCCCGGATGCGGGAGGAGAAGGGCGGGCTTAGTTATCAAGCGTCGAGTTTCCGTGGCATTAAGGCTTGGAAAGGTAATCCGGATGGTATGCCTTTAGGTGCTGGATTACCACAGCATGAAGCTCTTGAACGAACTCGATCAGCTCCTCGACGTCACCGTTGTCGACATCACCCACATGCTGATATTCGATAGTATTTCGAGTGGATCGGCAGGAGTTTAAATACTCTGCCTCCGAGCCGTACTTCGGACCCAGGATCAGGGGAAGGGAGTCGATTGTACGAAAGTGGGCATTCGCGTTCTCTGGACGATAACCTTCGGAATAGAGCAGGATTGCGCATAGCTTCAGCGCGGCATTGCACGCGATCCCAAACTTCCAATCAGGATCGAGCCCCTTAGTGGGCGGATTTCAGGTCGCGACTGACGCTATCAAATAGGTCGGAAATTTCTTTTTTACTCGTCTGATGGGCTCTCAGCCAGTCGTGACTCAGCCAAGCTTTCAAGCTCACGCTCGTCTCCCTTGATAAACTGTTTTGGAGTAGCCAAGACCTCAATTAGAAAA
>JAYVOO010000050.1:0-2662 GCA_043757905.1 Oligoflexia bacterium | reverse complement strand
CTCCTTTAGATGCTGAGGGTGGCTGCGCCGGACTCGTCGACGCGCTTCAGATAGATATCGAACATCAGCTTGCAGGCGAAGACCGCGGTAAAGAGCGTGGTCACGATCCCGACGAGAAGCGAGACTGCAAAGCCCTTGATCGGTCCGGTGCCATACATCAACAGCACCATCGCGGCGGCTGCGTTCGTGATGTTGGCGTCCAGGATGGTACGGAAAGCCTTCTGGAAGCCCGCTTCCACCGCTCCGTGCGGCCGCTTACCCGCTCGAAGCTCTTCTCGGATGCGCTCATAGATGACGACGTTCGAGTCGACGGCGATGCCGACCGTGAGCGCGATGCCCGCGATTCCAGGCAAAGTGAGCGTCGCCTCGAGCCCTACCAAGCAAGCCAGGACGAAGAGGACGTTCAGGAGCAGCGAGACCACGGCTATGCCGCCGCTGGCCCGGTAGTAAATGAGCACGAAGAGGAAAACGACCAAGCTGCCGATGATGCTCGCCATCGCGCCTTTGTGGATGGAGTCCTGCCCGAGGGACGGGCCAACGATGCGCTGCTCGAGAAAATCGAGCTGCGCAGGCAATGCACCGGCACGAAGCACGATTTCCAGATCCTTCGCTTCGCGCATCAGCACTTCGCCATCGCCGCGACCCAGCGTGATCACGCCGCGACCACCGCCGATGCGAGAATTGATGACCGGAGCCGAATGCACGATATTGTCGAGCACGATCGCCATGCGCTTGCCGATGCTCTCGGCGGTCAGCTTGTCGAACATCGCGGCGCCACGAGGATTCAGAGTGAACTGAACTTCGGGGCGGCGGTCTTCAGGGTTGATCCCGAGATTCGCGTCCTGAAGCTCCGTGCCGCTGATCTCAACCTTCGAAAAGAGCAGATAGGGAGTGCGCGCGCCGGCTTCAGTCGCGCCCGGCACGGTCTTCGTGCGCTCGAAGGCGATCTCGGTGCCTTCCGGGAGCTTGCCCTTAGCGAGAGCGTTCAGCTTCGCGACATATTCGGAGAACTTATCGGTCTCCTTGAACTTGAGATTGTTCTTGGTCTCGAGATCGGCGATGAGGGCATCGAGCTGCCCTGCGGGGAATGCCTTGTCGTCGACCATCTTGAACTCGAGCTTGGCCGTGCGGCCGATCAGGTCCTTCGCGCGATCGACTTCCTTCACACCCGGCAGTTCGACAACAATGCGGTCGGCCCCCTGGCTGGTGATGGCAGGTTCCGTTACTCCGAACTCATCGATTCGGTTGCGGATGACCTCGATGGACTGGCTGATCGTGCGCTCGCGCACGTCGGAGCGGAACTGGGAGGTCAGCCCGAGCTCGAGAAGACCCGGCTTCTCGTCGGCAAGGCGTAGGTTGAAATATTCCTTCTTAATCAGTTCTAGGACCTCGTCGCGCTTAGCGGCGTCGAAAGTCACCTGGATATGTGCGTCGTCGGCGGGCAGGCCTTCCTTGACGGTTTTGACGCCGCTCAATGTAACGCCTTTGTCTTTGAAGCGCTCTTGCAGGCTTGAGCCCTGGCGCGCAACCACGTCCGTGAACACCTTGTTGAAGTCGACTCCCAAGACCAAATAGAGGCCCCCTTGAAGGTCAAGGCCCAGATTGATCTTATGTTTGAATGGGAACTTCGTTTTCTCGAGATCAAGGTTGGCAACAGTCGGATAGACGTAGACCGCCGACATGACAATCAAAGAGCACAGGAGAATGAACTTCCCCCACCAGCTGCGCGACATAATATACATCCTCCGGATGCAGCCGGAAGCTCCGCCCGCTTTCGCGGGCTTGACTCGCCGACTGTTGCGGCCTGGCGGCCGCCACTAAATCTTGGTTGAACTACGTCTACTGCCAGAATGCGGGAGCGAAACCTGGAGCCAGCTTCACAGGGTCACTTGGCTAGTTCGATATCCTTGAAGGAGCCTTTGACTACTTGGGAAACCTGGCTTTTCAGCATCTTAACACGAACATTGTCAGCTACTTCAACTGTAATCACCTTCTCAGTGATGCCCGTTACTTTTCCGAGGATCCCAGAAGAAGTGAGAATGTCGTCGCCGTGCTTGAGCGCGCCGAGCATGGACTGCTGTTCTTTCAGCTTCTTCTGCTGGGGACGGATCATCAGGAAGTACATGACAGCGAAAACGCCGAGAAACGGAACAAGCATTCCGCCGATGCCGGGAGGCGCCTGGGCAGGTACGCCTGCTCCAGGGGCTGCGCCGCTACCAGCGGGAACAGCCGGTCCGTCCGCGAACGCGACCATGCTCTGGAAGATAAGCAGGGAAAGAGGAGCCAGCAGACACGAGGTCATTTTCATAAAGTTCATTCTAAGGTCCTTTCAGCAAGTATTTGATTTCGTATAGAAAGATTTAGCCCAGTCGTCAAACCGATTCTCCAGAATCGCCGCGCGAATCTGCCGCATCAGGTTCAGGTAATAGGTGAGATTGTGGACGGTGTTCAGCCGGGCCGAAAGGATCTCCTTGCTCACGAAGAGATGCCGCAGATAGGCCCGCGAATAGTTCCGGCAGGCGTCGCAGTCGCAATCGGGATCGAGCGGAGACGGATCGTCCGCGTACTTCACGTTCTTGATGTTGATCTTGCCGCGGCTCGTGAAGAGCTGGCCATTGCGCGCGTTCCGGGTCGGCATGACGCAGTCGAAGAGGTCGATCCC
>JAYVOO010000049.1:0-2663 GCA_043757905.1 Oligoflexia bacterium | reverse complement strand
GCGTCAAGCGACCACCTTTTGGAGATGATCCGCTCTACTCAGTGGTTCGCACTGCGCTACGACGCGAAGGAAGTTTTCACGGTATAGCCCCAGTACTTTTCTGGTGCAATAGGATTCTCCTAAAAATCGAAGCCGCTGCTTAGTTTTTTTCCCAGAGCCGAAATTGGCTGCCCGCTGCAAGGGTTTTAACTCTGAAATGACTTCGCCCCCAAGCCCACGGCCTGCGTAAATGAAGACTATCCACATCACTCCCCCAACTTTGACCCCTGAATCTGGACTCCAACCCAATCGCTCGGAGCAACCCCAAGCGACCCGAAAATCTTAATAATTGAGGGCTAATTTTTATAAAAACAGGTAAAAAATGACCGCAGTCATTTTTGACAATATTTAGTTATTTCAATACTTTAAAAAAGATCTTGCACCGTTTAATGCGATGCGCTAATCTGAGTTTAGGAGATTTAACAAGGTTAGGAACAGCAGGAGTACAAAGACCTGATGTTCAAGGCTTAGGCCCAAGGACTGGGCCGTCGAAGAGGGTGGTTTTCCCCAAAACCCCCCTTTGAAAAAGGCAAACCGGTCGAAAGACCGGGACGCAAAGCCACGGGGCTTAACGACTGTTTACCCCGACAGTCGCAGCCAGCCGGGTTGCCAAAGGAGGAGCGAACGAAGGACCAATGACGGGTCCGCTTCATGCTTTTTCGAAGGAGGGTCCCCCTAAAGGACCTCCTCTTCATCTCGGAGGGCCTGATCTGCATGAATGCGGGTCGGGCCCTCTTCATTTGTGCTATAGCAGCGCATCCAATGCCCGACTTGAGCGCTGAACCACAACCTCTACTCGTCACCGAGATTTTCCACAGCCTGCAGGGCGAAACGTCGCTGAGCGGAATCCCGTTCGCGTTCATCCGGCTGACCGGATGCAACTTGCGCTGTTCCTACTGTGACTCAGCCTATGCCTTCAAAGGCGGGAAGAAGATGCGCAAGGAGGAGATTCTTCAGTTGATCAAGCCTTTCGGCGTGCGGCACGCACTTCTGACCGGTGGCGAGCCGCTTCTTCAGCGCGATTCTCCCGCCTTGGTCGAGGCTCTCACGGCGGCCGGCTACCAGGTCAGCATCGAGACGCATGGAGAAGTTTCGATCGAACGGGTCTCGGGAAAAGCCCGGATCGTCATGGACATCAAGACGCCATCCAGCGGAATGTGCCGAGGCGGCTTCTTGGAGAACTTCAGATGGCTGAGGCCTGGCGATGAAGTGAAGTTCGTCATCGGCTCTAAAGGCGACTACGCATGGGCCAGGAACCTGGTGCTGCACGGAGAGATTCCCGCGGGCGAGATCCTTTTCTCGCCAGTTGTCGTGGCTCAGGGAGCCCCCTCACGCCATGACGCAATGGACCCAACATGGCTCGCCGAACAAATCCTCAAGGATCGGCTGAACGTGCGCATGCAGCTGCAACTGCACAAACTGCTCTGGGGCCATGACCGCAAGGGTGTTTAGGATTTGACTTAGCTCGATCGTTTCTATAATCACACAATAATTATTCTGATGCTGTTTAATTATCCGGAAACGAGGCTCGCTCCCCGATGAAAAAATCCCCTGCTCTACTGCTGCTCACTTTCCTCTCCCTGGCATGCATCCCCGCTTCTGCTTCGATCGCGCGAAAGCAATCACGCATGACCCTGACCACGACTCGTACGAAGCAGGGCCCGGCGCGGCGCACACCCTTCAAGGCGGAACCGAAGAACGATGTAGAAGTCTATACAGCCCGCTCCCCCGATGAGATGGATGCTGAGAGCGACTTCGAATCCGCTCGGCCGCTGCCCGGCACTCGGGCCAAGGAAAGCCGCGAAGATGTGAGAGCGGAGTCCCGGACGGAAGAACGGACGGAAGAACGCGCGGAAGCGCAAGCTGAAGAACACGGCATCGACTCTGCTGCACAGCCCGTTACCGATGAGCCCATGGAGCGCCCCGCACCCTCAGGCGTGCGCACGCGCGCAAGCACTCAGGCGCTTGAACCCGCAATCCCCGTGGGTCCGGCCGCTCTAGGCATGGGGGCGCTCCCCGGAGCCCGGGCGAGCTCGAAGAATTACGATTATGTCTCCCCCGCTCATCGAGATTCAGTCGCGGACCGCCTGGTCTACGTCGAAGAACTCCTGGTCAAGCACGGCCGAGCCTACGATTACCGATCCCACACTACCCGCGAGCTGAAGGGCATCCTCGAGCAGCTAAACGGGACCATGCGCGACTGAATCATTTGACGGCGCAAGAAGCTCTTGTTACCTATGGGAAACGGGGTGACGTACCCAAATGGCTAAGGGCACTGATTGCAAATCAGTTGTGTATCGGTTCGAGTCCGATCGTCACCTCCAATACAAAAGCGCTGGACCTACAGGTTCAGCGCTTTTTTATTGGAGGTGACGATCCCGAGGAGCGCTCTTTTCAAACGCATGCGTTTGTACGGACGGGCGAGCGTGACGCGAGTCCGAGCGAGAAGGGGCACCCCAACTCAATCCATTCCACCCATCTCCCATTCTCGAAAAAAACCAACTCGCCGGGGAACCGCTCACAATGAAGTATGCGCACCTTAAGATTTCGGTTCTAGGAATCCTGGCCGCTGGACTGATCTGTGTTCAGCTTGCTTTCGGAGACTTGGAAAAATACACGAATGA
>JAYVOO010000048.1:0-9867 GCA_043757905.1 Oligoflexia bacterium | reverse complement strand
AACTTGCCTAGCCGCTTCAAGGAAATGACCAGCTCCCGTCCCAATTCGCCCGAGCCTAAGAGTAAAATCCGATCCGCCGTCTTCATTTAAGCCTCCCGAAGTGAGACACTATATAGCCGGTGCCTATTCCAAAACTCAAGACAGCTCCCCTCCTTCGTCTGTGGCTTTGTTTGCTGCTGCTGCTGCTGCTGCTGCTGCTGCCGCTTTTTGCGGTCCGCGCCGAGCTGAAAAAAGACGAGGATGGTTCCACGCTGGTTCTCGTTCCGTTGGCGGAGACGAAGGCCGCAAAGCCCGCACAACACGGGATAATCGCCTTTAATTTCGACTGGGACGACAACCTCATGTTTATGAAGACGAAGATCATCGTCTACAAAAAGGGATCGAAAGATCCCAAAGACGAAAAGGAAGTCAGCACCGGCGACTTTGCGGTCGTCGAGCATCTTTTGGGGAAGTCCGGCTCCGAATGGGAAAACTATGAGAAGCGCGAAGGGAGTTACCAACAGTTCCGCGACAAGCGCGGCAAGAACAACTTTCTCGATCAGATCAACGAAGCGATGCTGGACGATCCTTCCCAGTGGAAGGGCCCCAGCTGGGACGCTTTCGTAGAGGCGTGTAGCCGCCGGGAAACCGCCCGTCATGTGAGTATCCTCACGGCCCGCGGTCATAGTCCCTGGAAAATGCATGCCGCTTTAAAGGAGCTGCAAAGGCGAGGCTTCATTAAGTTCGTTCCTCCGGTGAAAAATCTGATCGCCGTCGAATATCCGAAATTCGTAACGAAGGACGACACCGCGACTCGCAAAGCCTTTCACATGAAGGCCATGCTGAATGAAGTGCAAAAGCAAGAAGTACGCGGCGAAGGTGAGGTCGTGAATCAGGACGGTACGCGAAAGGCGAAGCTGCACCTGTGGGGTTTTTCCGACGATTCCTTCACCAATTTTGAGGCCGCCCGAAGGACGCTTGGAGAGGAAATGGCGGGTGAGGAAAACCGCGGCCGTTGGGACAAAATCAAGATCACCCTTTTTTACACCGGCACGAAGCAAGCGGGTGTCGAACCCCATGCGGTGGTTCTCACGGGCAACGGCGAAGCGCGTGACCTGACTCCCATCGAAGTGGGAGAAGCCAAGCGGCTCATGCGCGACGAGACGTGCGAGAATTATTTCCAATGGGTGCGAGCAGCCGCGGAAAAGCGGGCTCTACTGAATAGGGGTACAATTAAGGCACCATGAAGCGCATGACTGCCCGCCGGACTCGTGCCCACCTCCCTCGCCGCCCCAACTCAGACGCCGAGGCGATAAAAGGCAAAAAAGCCGCTTAAAGCGCGCCTGGGGGCTATTCGAAGTAAAGAGGCCGAGACGGCAATGTGCCGCGGCGACCGATCGTCTTGCCGAGGGACGCGCCGTCCAACTCGTTGAAGAACAAGCTCTTTAATCGAATAGCGCTGGTGAATTTCTCCACCGTGACGGTATCGGCGAAGGGGTTAAAGCGAAGGGTCAGCTCTCCTCGCCCGCTTCCTGAACCGACTCCCGTGTACTTTTTCTCATAGGGCCCGAAATCGATGCCCTGAGGGATGCCCGCCAGAAAGGGGGCCGCCGAAATAGTCTTTTTCAGGCGCACTTCCAGGAACTCGCCGACCATGATGACTTGGAGGCGGGTGATGTCGTTTGGCGCGGGGAGGATCCGAAGGCCCTCGCAACCCAGCCGAAGGAGCGATTCGACTCTGAACCGGCTTTTCAGCGCGGGGTCTTTGATTTGGCTTTGAAAAGCCAAGTTGAGCAGATGGGCGATGGTCTTCTGAGTGCTGTTCTTGTTGAAATAGAGGAGCTCCGGCAGCTTTCCGTCCGTCCCGCGGAGGCTATAATCCGTGCCGAGCGCCAGGGTGCTGAGCACGAGCGCAAAAAAACCAAACCATCCAAATCGCCGCATAAGACCCCCGAAAAAACAGATGAGCCGAAGTAGCACGATTTGACGCGTTCCACAATGCAACGGGCCATAACGCTCACTTTTAGTGTGGCGCCGAAAAACACGGGGATGGTCCCCGGGTCTTTTGAATTGACCGGTCCGTATGCCAAACCTATAGTGACTTGTCCCAACGCGTTGGGATTATTAAGTCTTTCGGGAAAAAAACAGGAGATCCTTTTATGGGCCGTTCGATTTTTAAGACCGCCTTGTTCTTGATGTCCCTTGTGACTTTCGGCGCCGTGCACGCGGCCGATACTGGACCCATCATCATCGGTGAAGTCGGTTCGATGACCGGTTCGGAAGCGACCTTCGGAACGTCCACTCACAACGGCATCATGCTCGCCGTTAAAGAAGTGAACGCCGCTGGCGGCATCAAGGGCCGTAAAGTGGAAATCCTTTCCTTGGACGATCAGGGGAAGCCGGATGAAGCGGCCATCGCCACCACGAAGCTCATTACTCAGAACAAGATTCAGGCGCTTCTCGGTGAGGTGGCGAGCTCTCGCAGTCTCGCCATGGCGCCCATCGCGCAAAAATACAAAGTGCCGATGATCTCTCCTTCTTCGACGAACCCCAAGGTTACCGAAGTCGGCGATTACATCTTCCGCGTTTGCTTTCTCGATCCCTTCCAGGGCTCGGTCATGGCGAAGTTCGCGGCGGAAACTTTGAAGTTTAAAAAAGTCGCCATCTTGCGCGACGTGAAGAACGACTACAGCGTCGGTCTCGCTAACTTCTTCACCGAGACCTTTAAAAAGGCCGGCGGAGAAATCGTGGCGGACTTGAGTTACAGCGCGAGCGACGTCGATTTCAAGTCGCAGCTCACCGCCATTCGCACGAAAAAGCCCGAAGCGCTTTTCGTTCCCGGGTACTACACGGAAGTCGGCCTCATCGGCCGTCAGGCCCGCGATCTCGGCATCAAGGCGCCCCTCATGGGTGGCGACGGATGGGACTCGCCGAAACTTCTCGAAATCGGCGGCAAGGCCCTCGAAGGTTCCTTCTTCTCGAACCATTACTCCGCGGAAGCTGCGACGCCTCAGGTGAAGGACTTCGCTGCGAAGTACAAGGCTGAGTACAAGGTCGAGTCCGATGGTCTCTCGGCGATGGGTTACGACGCCGCGAAGGTCCTTTTCGATTCCATGAACCGGTCGAAAAGCTGGGCTTCGAAAGACATCCGCCAAGCGATCCAGGACACCAAGGATTACGTTGCCGTCACTGGCAAAATCAGCATTGACTCCAAGCGTAATGCTGTTAAATCCGCAGTAGTTCTGAAGGTTAGCAAGGGCGTGTTCAAATACGAAACCACCGTCAATCCCACCTGATTCGGGAGTGGTCTAAGAGTCATGGAAGAATTCATCCAGCACATCATCAACGGCCTGTCTTTGGGCAGCGTCTATGCGTTGATCGCGTTGGGTTACACCATGGTGTTCGGAATTCTCCAGCTGATTAACTTCGCCCACGGCGACGTTTACATGCTGGGTGCGTTCATTGGGATGTACACGGCCAAGCACTTCGGCTTTGGACAAACCTCGTCCTTGGGCGCTCTCCTGATGACGATGGTAATCGCGATGGTGGGGTGCGCTCTGATCGGCTTCGTGATCGAGCGTTTCGCCTATCGGCCGCTTCGCAAATCACCCCGGATCAACGTCCTGATCACGGCGGTCGGCGTGTCGCTCTTTCTCGAGTTCTCCGGGCAGCTCCTTTTCGGGTCTGATCCTAAGTTCTTTCCGCAGATCTATCAACCCGCGGGCGATTGGTCGATCGGCGAGCTCAAGATCAACCCGCTCCAAGTGATTGTCTTCGGGATCTCCATCACGCTGATGGCGAGCCTCCAGTACATCATCTTTAAGACCCGGCTCGGGCGCGCGATGCGTGCCGCGAGTTTCAATCACGATCTGGCGAGCCTCATGGGCATCCCCACCGACAAGATTATCTCAGCGACTTTCATGCTGGGTTCGGCACTTGCCGGCGCCGCGGGCGTTTTGGTCGGCCTGACTTACCCAAAAATCGAACCTTTGATGGGAGTCATGCCGGGCCTGAAGTGCTTCGTCGCGGCGGTGCTGGGCGGAATCGGCAATGTCACCGGTGCCGTTGTCGGTGCGCTGACTCTCGGAATGGCCGAAGAGATGCTCGTCGGTTACTGGGCGCCTTCGTTTCGAGACGCGCTCGCGTTTTCGATCCTGATTCTGGTCCTACTCTTCAAACCGACGGGCCTCTTCGGAAGCCGCCGCGCGGAGAAGGTCTAAAAGATGGTCGACCATAAAGGAATTCCGGTAGGATCCCGGAGCGGAATCAAGGGAATGCTGGTCTGGTTCGCTGCAATCGCGGCGGTGGGTCTGCTGCAATTCCTCGTGGCTGATAATTTCGATCCGTATTTCTTCACCATTGTAATGTACGCCGGGATCAACATCATCCTGGCCGTCAGCCTGAATCTCGTGAACGGCTTCACTGGCCAGTTCTCGATGGGCCACGCGGGCTTCATGTCGGTTGGCGGTTATATCGCGGCCTATCTGACCACGACGCTTCAGACTTCGAACCCGAGCTTGCTGACTGGCGGCGGGCTCGCTCCGGCCGCGATTTTCGGAGCGGCACTGCTACTAGGTGGCTTGGGCGCCGCGGCTGCGGGATATCTCGTAGGACTGCCGTCCCTCCGCCTCAAGGGTGATTACCTCGCGATCGTCACCCTGGGCTTCGGCGAGATTATCCGGGTGACCATTCTCAACATCGACGCTATCGGCGGCGCACGCGGAATGCCGAACATCCCGCCGCTCGCGAATTTTGCCTGGGTTTACGCAGTTGTCGTTCTGGCCGTCTTCACGGTTTGGCGCGTGGTGAACTCGGCGCATGGGCGCGCCTTCCTCTCAGTTCGCGAAGACGAGATCGCGGCGGAAGCGATGGGAGTGAATACGACCAAAGCCAAAGTCCGGGCTTTCGTCATCGGTGCGTTCTTCGCGGGCATCGCGGGGGGATTGTTCGCCCATTACCTACGCTACCTGAACCCCCAGACCTTCGACTTCAATAAGAGCTTCGAGATCATCATCATGGTGGTCCTGGGGGGCATGGGCTCGGTCACTGGCTCGGTCGTCGCGGCGATCTTCCTGACGGTAATGCGCGAGGCGCTCCGTCCGCTTCAGGAGATCACGAAGCTCGACTTCCGCATGGTGATCTATTCACTGATGCTGATCATCCTGATGTTGAATCGGCCTAATGGATTATTCGGCACGCGGGAGTTCACGGATTTCCTCCCGAAGAGCTGGAAACGGAAAATTCTAGGCAAGGATGTGGAAGCATGAGCTCTCCTGCATACGCACTCGAAGCGGACGCATTGACGATGCAGTTCGGCGGTCTAAAGGCCGTTTCCGAACTTACCCTGAAGATTCCCAAGGGAGCGATCTTTGGGCTGATCGGCCCGAACGGCGCAGGCAAGACGACTGCGTTCAATATGCTGACGGGTGTTTATCAGCCGACCTCGGGCGCGATGCAGGCATTCGGCGCGAGCCTCCTGGGCAAGAAGCCTTACGAAATCACAAAGTACGGCGTCGCGCGCACGTTTCAGAACATCCGGCTCTTCAAGGACCTTACTGTTCTCGACAACATTTTGGTCGCGATGGACAACAACCCCGCTCTTCCAAGCTTCGGGATCGTAGCGTCGGTGCTGAGAAGCCGAGCGGTGATCGAGAACGAGGCTGCGCATGAGAAGCGCGCGATGGAGCTGCTCGAGATCTTCAAGCTTACGTCGCGAAAGCGCGCGCTGGCCAGGAACCTGCCCTATGGCGACCAGCGGAGGCTCGAAATCGCGCGCGCGATGGCCACTGGCGCGAAGCTCCTGCTCCTGGATGAGCCCGCGGCCGGCATGAACGCGCAGGAAACCGCCGCGCTCATGGACACGATCCGCCTTGTCCGCAAGGAATTCGACATGACCATTCTGCTGATCGAGCACGACATGAAGCTCGTGATGGGGATCTGCGAGCGTATCGCGGTTCTCGATTACGGAGTAAAGATCGCCGAAGGCACGCCAGGTGAAATCCAGAAAAATCCCCGCGTGATTGAAGCGTATCTCGGAAAGGCGGCAACGAAGGATGTCTGAGGCAAAAGCCGAGGCTGGCGGCGAGAAAGACTTCTTGAAGTTCGAAGGCGTGGGCGTCCATTATGGGGCGATTCAGGCCGTCCGCGACGTTTCCTTCTCGGTGACCCGGGGCGAGATCGTGACGCTGATCGGCGCCAACGGTGCGGGCAAGACGACGACCCTCCGCGCGGTCTCCGGCCTCGTGAAGCCGAGCTCCGGTCGCGTGCTCTATCGGGGCGAGCAGATCTCAGGCCTGCCCGCCCATCTGATCGTGCGCAAGCGCATCTGCCAGGCTCCGGAAGGCCGCGGGATCTTCTTGAATCTCTCGGTCGAGGAGAACCTCGATCTCGGCGCTTGGAGCGCGCCCGACAAGAAGTCTTACGCGGCCGACCTCGATCATGCTTTCCAGCTCTTTCCGCGGCTCAAGGAACGGCGTTCGCAGAACGCGGGCACGCTCTCCGGCGGCGAGCAACAGATGCTGGCCATCGCGCGCGCGTTGATGGGACATCCTGATCTACTGCTTTTAGACGAGCCAAGCCTGGGACTCGCTCCTCAGATCATCGAAAAGATATTCGAGATCATTCAGCAGATCAACCGGGAGGGCAAGACCGTGCTTCTCGTCGAGCAGAACGCGCTGCAGGCGCTCCAGATCGCGCATAAAGGCGTCGTGCTCGAGACAGGTCACGTTGTCATGCAGGGCCCTGCCAAGGAGCTCTTGTCGTCCGACGAGGTTCGCAAGGCCTACTTAGGGGAGTGAGTTGACGTGGTCGCTGACTGCGGCCCCAATGGACTCAGCCACGAGAGCCAGGCGATCGGAGTATGGCGTGTTCACGCCCTCGATGTCGAGTGCGTGAGTCGTCTTTTGGAAGAGCTCGAACTCCTTCGGGTCGTTGTAATACAGGCACTCGACGTAGGAGGTGGCCACACCCGGGATCATGCGGCTCACGCCCAGATTGCGGGCGAACACACCCGACTCGACTCTCTCGGAGTTTCCAAAACCATTCTCCTCGATCGCGATGCCCATCTTGTCGTGGATCTGGTGCGCGATCCGGCGGCTGAGCGCGACCGAGTCAGTCCACGCGCGGGCGCTCAGCGCGTGATTCACGAGCGCGAGGCGGTCCGTGCGGCTCGCGAGCTCGCTCGGCTCAAATCCCCCTTGCACGTAAGTCTTCACGGCGTCGTAGCTCGAGGTGGCGACGCCCGTGGGGTTTCCGGGCGGGTCGTTAGTATCAAAGTGGATGACTAGCGCGAGATCCGGCTCAAAGGCGCGGATCATGTTCGAGCGCGCTTCCAGATCCGCGCGCAGGATGAAGTACTTGTAGTGGGTCGCATCGTTGTCGGCGAAGATCGCCTTCCGTTCCTTGCTCGCGTCGAACGCATCAAAGAGGCTCTGGCCGACCGAGCCCGCACTCAGAAGCTGTTGGTACCAGTCAAGCTGGCTGCTCTCGCGGAGCTCTTTTTTTGCCCAGTCTTTGAGCGAGAACGTAGCGTAGTCGAGCGTCGACACCGCATGGAGCCCCCGCCGCGTGATCATGACCTGCGCGCCGAGCTGCGTGAAAGTCTTTTCCAGCAACAGCGAAACCTGTAGCGCCATCACTCCTTCGCTCAGGACGCGCCCCGAGCTATCCTTCACGAACTTGCCGGTGCGCTCATCCCAAAGCTTTCCGCCCATATGGCCCGGATCGATCGCGATCTTAAGGCCCTTCCATCCAATTCGCGTGTTCAGTCTCGCGCGCTTGGACGCCAGTCGAACCGTGAAGTCTTGGACGCCTTTGGATGCGCGATCCTGAAAGACGCGCAGGTCGGAAGCATCGCTTTCCACGTACGCCGGAAAGGCCTGCTTGCGGTCGAAGTACTTGAGCCGCGCATTGAAGGTTTTCAGCGACTGGTTGCCATCGAGCCCGGGGGCGGTCGCTTGCGAGTCCGCCTCGTCCGCAACGCCGTAATGTTTCAGGACGGCTTGCGAGCGCTTGAAGGCTTCGGCCGAGGCCAGCGGAGCCGGCCGGACAAGCCTGCCGACGGAAGGCACGGCTACGGGATCCACGTCCTCTTTCGCGTGGGCGGAAACGCCAGCCAGTCCAGTGGCCAGGAACGCGAACGAGAAGACCACAGCTCTCACGTGCGGAAATCGCTTCATCGAGGACCCCTCCTTGGGTGATTGTCTGTAGTTTACGCGAAGTTTACCTGACGGGCGGGTAAAAACTGCAGTCTGCTCAGGATATGCGAAACTAAAATACTAAAGACTTCTTGCCCATCGCGTTCATGGCTGTAAAACTGGATCTATGTCTGCCCGCTTGCGCTCCCTGATCGCCGCTAGTGTCCTT
Organism: Oligoflexia bacterium; assembly: GCA_043757905.1. GTDB lineage: Bacteria > Bdellovibrionota > UBA1018 > UBA1018 > UBA1018 > JAYVOO01. The sequence goes on along the minus strand of JAYVOO010000048.1, from coordinate 1,524 downwards.
TGGGGGGCCCTCGCCTCCGCTCTACCCGCTCGCGCGAACGATCCGGCCACTGGATCGCCTGTTCCTGAGTTCACTGCGACTCCCGAAGGGGCGGAGGCTCCGCCCGTGACTGAAGCCCAAAAAAACCCTGAGGAGGAAGTCCCGCCTCCCGTTGAAGTGGCTGAGCCCCAGGCACAAACGCCGGCGCCCGAGCCGGATGCGGGCGCCAGCGCCCAGACTCAGGCACATCTCAACGTGGAAGAGGAGAAGAAGGGCTTTCAGCGGCTCCGCCCGAACTGGGGCGTGCAGCTCTATGGTGCGATCACCGCGCTCGGCAGCGGCTCCGCGCCACTCGTGCCAGGTAAGCCCGACAGCACGGCTTCGGCTTTCGCTGTCGATCTAGACTTCCAGCCCGCGATCGTTCAGGCCGCAGGCGTGATCGGCGTCGGACTGTCCGCGGGGATATTTCCCGCGACGGGTGCGGATGACGCCGTCTCGTCCGCCTTCAGCATCTATCAAGTCGGCGCGCACCTGAAGTACCAGGCGCGCTACTTCCGCGAACAAATCCTCGTTCCGTATGTAGGCTTCAACATCGAGCGCCTGAGCTACGCCGTTACCTCTCCGACCACGGGGCAGACGGCGCGCGAGACGGTCGTGCATCAGTACCCGGTTTTCGGCGCCATGTTCCTGCTGAATCATCTCGAGCCTAATCAGGCTCACGAGGCGTACCGGGATTGGGGCATTCTGCGCAGCTATCTGCTCTTTGAAATTCGCAAGATCGACCTCCCGGGCCGCCCCTTGGCTCTTTCCGGGACGTCCTACTTTTTCGGCCTCCGCGTAGAGTATTGATTCCGCGGAAAAAGAGGCTTGACTCCGCCTGGGCCGGGCATTAAGACTTGGCGAACAAGCCCTCGGACTTTCAAGGTATTGTCGGCTCACTCCTTCCACCAGAGGTGTGAGTTTCAAGTGCGGGCATGGTGGAATTGGTAGACACGCACGTTTGAGGGGCGTGTGCCGCAAGGCGTGAAGGTTCAAGTCCTTTTGCCCGCACCAAATAAGACAGTAGTTGAACCAGCACGCATACCGCCCCGAGGGGCGGATGCCGGCGGCTCTTCCCCATTACGAGGGGCACGTCAGAACTACGTCGTTATTTTCTGATCGCGAATACTCCATCCCACCCGCAAAGCGCAATCACTCTCAGCCGGTAGTTCTTAAAATTCCTAAATCCAAAGGCACGCCTGGAGATCATCTCCATTTTCGTATGAAAGCCTTCTGTGATGCCGTTGTTCTTTGTAAACCGCCACATGCGGACGATTGGCTCGAGCCAGCTCTTCAGGGTCTTGCCAAACGTCTGCATGGCTTCCCACGGACTCTCTAGGCACTCGTTCATATGCCAGAGGAGCTGCGGGATCAGATCCTTCGCCTCCACTCGCTTCTGATGCTTCTTGAGTAACAGCTGCATGAGGTCCTGCTTGAATCGGTAAAGCGGTTGGAGCCCTGGGATTTGATCGAAGTATTTTTGAAGCTTCGGAATCTGTTCTGGCT
>JAYVOO010000047.1:0-9872 GCA_043757905.1 Oligoflexia bacterium | reverse complement strand
GTCGCGCTCTCTTTTATGGGATACGAGATTGTGCGCGACTTGAAGCCCGGCGAGCTCCTCTTCATCGACATGAAGGGAAACGTCCACACGCGGGTCCTCGACGATCGCGGCGCGCGCCATTGCATGTTCGAATGGGTCTACTTCGCTTCCCCCGAGTCGATGATCGACGGCGTGCCAGTTTACGGCACTCGCATCCATCTCGGCAAGACGTTGGGCGCACTCGTCAAGGCGCAGATGAAAGCGCGGGGAATCGAGCCCGACCTCATCGTGCCAGTGCCCGAGACTTCGCGAATCGCCGCGATCGCCCTGGCCGAGGAGCTCGCGATCCCGTATCGCGAGGTCCTGATCAAGAACCGCTATATCAAGCGCACCTTCATCCTGGATTCCCAGATCAAGCGCCAGCAGGCGGTAAATCTCAAGCTTTCGCCCGTGCGCTCGGAGATCGAAGGCAAGAAGATCCTTTTGGTCGACGACTCGATCGTGCGCGGCACCACCTCGAAGAAAATCATCGAGCTGGTGAGAAACGCCGGCGCCAAGGCAGTCTATTTCGTCTCCACCTGCCCGCCGATCAAGAAGCCCTGCTACTACGGAATCGACTTCCCGGATGAGAGCGAGCTGATCGCCTCCTCGCGCTCGGACGCCGAAATCGAGGAATATCTGGGCGCGGACGCCGTGATCTATCAGGATATTGCGGGCCTCAGGCAATCCATCCACCAGTCCGGCGGTGGATCTGAAAAGCCCTGCATGGCCTGCCTGGACGGCGAGTATCCAACGGACATCGATGCGGCAGGCCGGGGCTTCGCGGCCACGCGGAAGGCGGACCGGGGCACCTCGTGAGCTTGAAGACTCTTTACCAGGGCTCGGTGAAAAACATCCTCGGGCCGCTTAGGCTCGAAGCGGGCAGCGGCGAGCCAGTCGCTGCGGTACTTTTCGAATACACGGACGCCTACTCGGTCTTCGACTGGGGCCGGATGCCCGATGCGCTTCCCGGAAAAGGCGCCGCCTTGGCGACGCTCGCCGCCGACTGGTTCGAGCGACTCGAGAAGGCTTCGGAGTGGACCGAGTTTCTGGCTTCCAAAGAGGCGCTTGAGCTGACGCGCTCGAACCGCTACGGCTCGGCGTTCATCGAGTTCGGCGAGGAGTTGAAACGCGACGGGCTCCGCACGCATTATCTCGGCGTCATGTGCGATCCGGCGGACCAGGTGTCAGGCACCCTATCCCGGGTCGCGGCTTTGAATGCACCCGCCGGCAAACTCGCCGTACGTGAGGTTTCCGCGGTGAGGCCCGAGGCCGGCACGGTTCTTGGTCGCGCCGTACACGATTACACTCTGACTCGGCAGTCGCCCCTTCCGCGGCTTGTGCCACTCGAGATTGTCTTTCGTTTCTCGCTTCCCGAAGGCAGCTCCTTTCCCGAGCGGGTGGCGCGCGATCCGGACTATCTAAAATCTCTGGGCCTCACCTCTAAAGACGCGGTGGCGGGAGCGCGCTTTGGATTTCCGGTGATGGAGTTGTTCACAAAGCTCGAGCCGTCCGACCGCATCCTCCCGCTCTCGGAGGCAGTGGCGATCTCGGGCTTCGCGCCCTCGCTCCTGCAGGAGATCTTGCTCAAAACGGCGTGGACCGCTGGCTTCGTCCGTTGGATTGCGGCTCGCGCGGGTGTGGAGCTCGCGGACGGAAAGTTCGAGTGGGGAGTCGATCGCGCCGGCCGCCCGATCCTGGTCGACGCGATCGGACCTGATGAGCTGCGACTGCTGAAGGATGGCGTTCAGCTCTCGAAGGAATTTCTGCGGCTCTATTACCGTGGCTCGCCCTGGTATAAGGCGCTCGCGAAAGCCAAGGAGCAGGCAAATTGTCAGGGCGTCTCGGACTGGAAGATGATTTTTTCGGAGAGCCCGCCGCAGCTTCCCACGGCGCACCGCGAAGTCGCAAGTCAGCTCTATCCGGCCTTGACCAACGCGCTCACAGGGCGCCAGTGGTTTCCGCAGGCCTGGCCACTGAGCGAGGTGGTCGCGAAGATTCGCGCGCTTCCGATGAATCCTGAGAGGAGCCGCACATGAGCTCAGGCGCGAGCTGCGTGCTGGTCATCGGTTCCGGTGGCAGAGAACATGCGCTCGCGTGGAAGCTCTCGCAGTCACCCCGTGTGGCGCGCGTCCTGGTCGCGCCCGGCAACGACGGCATGCCCGTGGAGTGGACAAGACTTGCGCCGGGCCCGCTCGAGCCCGCTCGTTTCCGCGAGCTCGCTCGAGCCGCCCTGGCCGCGGGAGTGGATCTCGCGGTGATCGGCCCGGACGATCCGCTGGCCGCCGGGATCGCCGACGCGTTTCGGGCGGAAGGTTTGCTTACTTTCGGGCCATCGGCCGCCGCCGCGCGCCTGGAGGCGAGCAAGGCGTTCGCGAAAGAAGTGATGACGGCCGCGGGAGTTCCCACCGCGAAGTTCGTCGTGGTCGATTCGATCGAGAGAGCCCACGCGTTTCTTCGCGAGACTCCCTGGGGCGACGGCTGGGTGATCAAGGCCGACGGGCTCGCGCTCGGCAAAGGCGTCGTCGTCTGTGCGAGCCGCGAGGAAGCGCTATCGGCAGCATCGAATCTGATGGCCCTCTCCGGCAGCCTCGTGATCGAGGAGCGGCTTTCGGGCGAAGAGCTTTCGTGGATGGCGTTCTGCGACGGCAATCGCGCGGCACTTCTCGAGCCCGCGCGGGATTACAAGCGTGTATCCGATAACGACCAGGGCCCGAACACGGGCGGAATGGGGGCGATCAGCCCGGTGTCCGGGATTCCCGAGAGTTTTTACGAGCGCGTCCGCCGCGAGGTTTTCCAGCCGGTTTTAGATGAGATGAATCAGCGTGGCACGCCCTTCCAGGGCTTGCTTTATGCCGGCCTGATGGTGGATCTGGCGCGCGACAAGATTTGGGTGATCGAGTTCAACGCGCGCTTCGGGGATCCGGAAACTCAGGTGCTGCTTCCCCGAGTCGAGGGCGACCTTCTGGACTGGTGCGAGGCCTCGGCGCTCGGCGATCTGTCGAGGCTCCCGTCGCGCGTGCCGTTCCTCGCGGATACAGCAGTCGTCGTCGTCGGTGCGGCGAAGGGATATCCTTCGTCTCCCGAGAGCGGGCGCAAGATCGAAGGGCTTCGGTGGGAAGCCCCGGAAGGCGCGCGAGTTTTCTGGGCGGGCGTCAAGCGCGTGGACGGCGAGCTCGTCAGCTCGGGTGGACGGGTTTTCGGGGCGCTAGGATTGGGCCGCGACCTCGAGCAGGCCCGGAGCCGAGCCTACGTGCTGATGAAGCAAGTGAGTTTCCAGGGCATGCAGTACCGCCGCGACATCGGATATTTCGGTGAACGGGGGACCACCCGGTGAGCGTTCCGATCACAATCTTCGGTTCGGGCACTGGAACGAACTTCGATGCGATCCTGGCCGCGACTCGCGAAGGCCGGCTGGGGGCCGACATCCGGTGTGTGGTCAGCGACCAGCCGGATGCGCCGATCCTGGCCAAAGCGCGCGCAGCCGGGATTCCTGTGCTCGCGATTGCTCCGCCCGATAAGGGCGCCGGGCTTTCTGCCGTCGAGCGGCGCGAGAGCCATGAGCGCGCGATCCTCGAACGGATCGCCGAACATTCGCCCAGGTTTCTCGTGCTCGCGGGCTATATGCGGATTATGTCATCCGTGCTGCTCGATGCCTTTCGTTCGGAACGCGGCTACCGGCGGATCGTAAACGTGCATCCTTCGCTTCTCCCTGCATTTCCCGGCGTCGAATCCTACCGGCAGGCTTTCGAGAGCGGCGTGCGGGTCTCGGGCGTCACGGTTCATCTCGTCGACGAAGGCGTCGACACTGGCCCGATCTGCGCGCAGGAATCATTCACGATGGGCGATTGCGCGAGCGTGGACCAAGTCCGCGCGCGCGGCCAGATCGTCGAGCACCACCTTTATCCCGCCACCCTGAACTGGGTGCTGCCGGAGGATTTCGATTTCCAGCCTTCATCGTCCGCCCAACCTCTCAACAAGGGGAAGATCATTGTTCGCTAGAATTGAAGTCGCCGTCAGGCCCGAGCTTGCAGACCCTGCCGTTCCCGCCTTTCTGAGAAAAGTGGAGCTGGCGCTGCCGGCGCTCCGGAAGAAAGTGCGCTGGGCGCGATTCCTCGACGTCACCTGGTTGGATCTCCCGACCAGCCGCGAGGAGCTCATTCCGGCGATTACTGAGATCTTCTGGGACCGCGTCCTCCAGTGGCTCTTTACCGGGAACCTGATTCCTTCCGCCGCCGGCAAGACGGGGAACGTGCCGGACTTGATGGAGGCCGCGCCGAACCGTCCCGGCAAGTTCTGGGCGATCGAATGCCGCTTTCGACCTGGAGTAACGGATAATGTGAGCCGCACAGTGCTCGAAGCCTTCGAAATCGTCATGGGTCGGAAGCTCCCGGATGGCCGCGCCGCGAGCGGGATCATGGTCCTGCTCGAGGGACCCGAGCTGAGTGAGGACGCGCTCGCCGCGATCGCGCGAGAGATCCTGTGCAATGAGCTGATCGAGACCTGGACGATCCTCGATGAGAACGAGTTGAAGAAGAGCGATCGATTCCACCAGGAGCGGGTCAAACGCGATATCCCGCGCGTGACGATGCGCGGATCCGACAAGGTTGAGACCGTCCTGCTTGACGGCCTGACTGACGAGGCGCTTGAAACGATGAGCCGCAAGCGACTCTGGGCCCTGAACCTGGCCGAGATGCAAGCCATACGCGATTACTTCGCCGAGCCCGCGGAGAAAGCCCGCAGGCAGCAGCTGGGCCTCGGCGCCGCGACTGACGTGGAGCTTGAGATACTGGCGCAGACTTGGTCGGAGCACTGCAAACACAAGATCTTCAATGCCAGAATCGAGTATAGGGAGCGCCTTGCAGCGGGTGAGAAGTCCGTTGGGATTCCGGCCGAAGTCGACAGCCTCTTCAAGACCACGATCGCAGGCACAACGGCGGAGCTGACGAAGCCCTGGCTGCTCTCGGTCTTTTCGGACAACGCCGGGATCGTCGCGTTCGATGATGAAGACGCGTTCTGCATTAAAGTCGAGACGCATAACAGCCCTTCGGCGCTGGATCCCTACGGCGGCGCCCTCACGGGGATCGTCGGCGTGAACCGTGACATCCTCGGATGCGGCCTGGGCGCGAAACCCATCTTCAATACGGATGTGTTCTGCGTTGCTCCTCTTGATTATGCGGAAGAGCTGCCGGATCGGCTCCTTCATCCGCGGCGAATCCTCGACGGAATCCGCCGCGGCGTCGAGCACGGCGGCAATAAGAGCGGGATCCCGACCGTGAATGGCGCGCTCGTCTTCGATGAGCGCTATCTGGGCAAGCCGCTGGTTTACTGCGGCACGGGCGGTTTCATGCCCCGCGAGATCGCCGGGAGGCCCTGTGAAGCAAAGGAAGTCCTTCCGGGGGACCGCATTTGCATGGTGGGAGGACGGATCGGAAAAGATGGCATCCACGGAGCCACCTTCTCGTCTCTCGCGCTCGACGAGTCCTCTCCGGTTTCGGCGGTGCAGCTCGGCGACCCGATCACCCAGAAACGCATGGCGGATTTCCTGCTCGAGGCGCGCGATCAGGGATTCTACCGCGCGATCACCGATAACGGCGCGGGCGGGCTCTCGTCTTCAGTCGGCGAGATGGCCACGCTCTCGAATGGTGCGAGAATCGACGTGAGCAAGGCCAAAACCAAGTATCCCGGCTTAAAACCTTACGAGCTAGTCGTCAGCGAGTCTCAGGAGCGCATGACGGTTGCGGTGCCACCGGACCGGCTCCCGCTCTTTCTCGCCCTGGCCGAGCGCCGGGGAGTGGAAGTGAGCGACCTGGGCGAGTTCACCAAGGACGGCCGCATGGACGTGATGCACGGGGAGAAGCTCGTCGCCAGCCTCTCGCTCGATTTCTTGCACAAAGGGGCGCCGAGACTCGAGCTCCAGGCCGCATGGGGCGGACGTGGGGCGCCAGCCGCACCCGTGCCGCGCACAAAAGGGCAGGAGCGCATCTACGAGACCGAAGGCCCGCGCACCCTCTTCGCGCTGCTTTCCCGGCCAAATATCGCATCCAAAGAGTGGCTGATCCGGCAGTACGATCACGAAGTGCAGGGCACCTCGGTGATCAAGCCGCTTCATACGGTCGCGCCCGGATCGCTGCAGGCGTCCTCCGGCCCGAACGACGCCGCCGTCATCAAGCCGAAGCCTTCGTCCAATGCGGGCATCGTTATCGGTTGTGGGATCAATCCGAAGCTCTCGGACGTGGATCCCTATCTCATGGCCCAATCGGCGGTCGACGAAGCCGTGCGGAACGTGCTTTGTGTTGGCGCCGATTTTGGCCGGCCGGATTCGGTGCTCGCGTTGGTGGACAATTTCTGCTGGCCGGACCCGGTCGGGCAGCCCGACAAGGCCGCCGCGCTGGTGCGCGCCTGCTACGGGATGCGCGAAGCCGCGCTCAAGCTCGGCACCCCCCTGGTTTCCGGCAAGGACAGCATGAAGAACGACTTCCGCGGAAAACGCGGAGGGCAGCCCGTGACGATTTCAGTGCCGCCGACGCTTCTCATGACGGCCGTCGGGAAGGTCTCGGACGTAAGCTTCGCGCGCACTTCTGACTTCAAGGGCGCGGGCGACGCCATCTATATTCTGGGGGGAACGGCTCTTGGCCTCGCGGGCTCGGAGCTCCTGACCTTCGAGCGGAATTTTCCGAATGAGGAGAAGGTGGGCGAGCCGAACTGGGAAGAGGCGCTGAAGACCTACTCGTGGATCGGCGGCGCGAGCGGCAAGGCCCATACGCGCCTTCGCTCGCTGCACGACGTCTCGGAAGGCGGCTTCCTCGTCGCCGTCGCTGAAGGGCTGATCGCGCGCGGACTGGGCGCCACACTCACGCTTCCGCAGGACGCCGAGCCCTGGGAGTTCAGCTTCGGCGAGGGTTTTCATACTTTCGTCACTTCTTGCGTGGAAGCGGATGCTTCGGTGCTTGAGCTCGAATGGTCCCAGCTCGGTATCCCATTCTGCAGGGTGGGTACGGTCACGCTCCAGGAGAAGCTCGAAGTCAACTGGGGCAGGCCGAACCCCTTCACGCAGAAGACCGGCTCGCCCCACCAGTGGAGCGTTTCAGTGAATCAGCTGCGGCATATTTGGCAGAAGACGGGGTACTGGGAATGACGTCATCGACAGGCAACAGCAGCGCGCTCCGACCGCGTGCCCTAGTCATCACGGGCGACGGGATCAACTGCGAGGTCGAGACCGCACAGGCATTCCGACTAGGGGGCTTCGATTCCGAGATCCGCCACATCAACGACCTGATCGCGGATCGCGTGATGCTCGATGATCTCTCGGGACGCTACAAGGCGCTCGCGATCCCGGGCGGCTTTTCTTTCGGAGACGACCTGGGCTCAGGCAAGGTGCTCGCGCTCAAGCTGCTTCATCAGCTGCGTTGGGACCTCGGGACTTTCGCCGCGCGCGGCGGCCTGGTCATCGGGATCTGCAACGGTTTCCAGGCGCTCATCAAGATGGGCGCGTTCGGCAAGGATCTCTCGATCACGCATAACTCACAGGGCAAGTTCATCAACCAGTGGATCAAGACGACGCCCGCGAGCAACGTCTGCGTCTGGCTGAAGGGCGTGGGCACCATGGAGTTGCCGATGCGCCATGGCGAAGGTCGCATCGTGATCTCGGCCGCGCGCCGCTCGGAGGTGGTCGACAAGATGGAACGCCAGGGAATGACCTGCCTCCGGTACGAAGGCGACCCGAACGGGAGCGAGGGCCGGTTGGCCGGGCTCTGCGATCCCACTGGCCGCATTTTCGGGCTCATGCCTCATCCGGAGGCGTTCGTCCGCTGGACGTCACATCCAGAATGGACCGCGCAGCCCGCGCGCGCCTCGGCGCCCGGCCAGGGACTGCAGATTTTCGAAAACGCGTATCGGGAGGTCAGTCGTGGGTAGCCCGGAATCCAATGTCCTCAAGATCCGGCGCGCACTTTTCACCGTTTCCGACAAGTCCGGGATCGTGGAGCTCGCGCAGGCGCTCTCTAAAGCCGGCGCAGAGATCGTCGCGACCGGCAAGACCGCGACCGTGCTGCGCGAGAGTGGTCTGAAGGTCACGCCGATCGAGGAGGTCTCCGGCTCGCCCGAGGCTTTTCAGGGCCGCATGAAGACCCTCTCGTTTCCGGTCTGCAGCGGGATACTCTCCCGCCGTGGCGACGCGGGCGACGAGAAGGATCTGGAGCGCCTGAAGATCTCGGCCATCGACTGTGTGGTCGTGAATTTTTATCCTTTCGTAGCCGCGGCCGCGAAGCCAGGTCTATCGAGAAAAGAGCTGATCGAGGAAGTGGACATTGGCGGACCGACGCTCGTCCGCGCGGCCGCGAAGAACGCGCCGGACGTTCTGGTGCTAACTTCACCCACCCAGTACGGTGCGGTTCTCGCGGATCTGTCGCGCTCGGGCACGGTTAGGCACGAGACCTCGCATGCCTGCGCGGCCGAAGCCTGGGACTGTATCCTTCAATACGATGCCGCAATCGCTGAGCGGCTAGGCACCGGCGCCAAGCGTCTCGCGCTCCGCTACGGCGAAAACCCGCACCAGACGGGAGCGCTCGAAGTCGCGGCCGACAGCCCGATCGCCTGGCCCCGCACGCCCGAGGAGAACCTCACGGCGACCGAGTTGTCTTACAACAATATCCTGGATCTCTCGGCAGCGTACGCGCTCGCAAGTGATCTCGCGGGAATCGACCCGGATTCCACGGGTGTCGTGATCGTGAAGCACAATAATCCCTGCGGCGTCGCGCTCGTTCCGAAGAAGACGGCCGATGCACAGAAACAGGCTTTGATTCGCGCATGGGAGGGCGATCCCGTCTCGGCTTTCGGCGGCGTGCTGGTTTTCACTGCCCCGATCGAGGATGCAACTGCCGAATGGCTTGCGCCGAAATTCGTGGAACTCGTCTCCGCTCCAGGGCTTACGCGCGAGTCGCGCGCGCTCACGATTCTCCAGACGAAGCGGAAGAACCTCAAGGCCGTCGGTATCCGGAGTCTGGGTGGAATGCCGTTGGAGACGGCCGTGCAGGTTCCCGGCGGGCGCTTGATTCAGAGCGCGGACACGGTGGCCCCGGTATCGGAGGAGCTTCGGTCCGTCACCCGCGCTGTTTTTTCGCAGCGGAAAGAGCGCCTCGCGCGTTTCGGCATCGCGGTTACGCGCGCGCTCAAATCCAACGCGATCGCGCTCGTCCGGGAGATCGAGGGCGTTCTGCAACTAGTGGGCGCGGGGCAGGGGCAACCTAACCGCATCGATTCGTTGAAGTCGCTCGCCGTGCCACGAGCGCTGGCGGTGCTTCAGGCGACCGGCGGGACGGCCAAGGATCTAGGCGAGTGCATCCTGGTCAGCGACGCGTTCTTTCCGTTTCGCGACACCGTCGACACGGCCCATGAGTTCGGCATCCGCTGGATCATTCAGCCCGGGGGCAGCATCAAGGACGCGGAAAGTATCGCGGCCTGCGACGCGCACGGGATCTCGATGGCGTTTACCGGCCGCAGGCATTTCAAACACTAAGCTCAAAGGGGATCCCGGGCATGGCGCTTCTCAATTATGCGGACTCAGGCGTGGACCGTGCGGCGGCGGATCGGCTAGTCGATAAGATCGCGATCCTCTCGAAATCCACGCTCAATAAGCGGGTCAAGAGCGCGGTCGGCGGATACGCCTCTCTCTACGCGCTGGATTCGAAGCGCTGGCTCGCAGCCTCGACCGACGGCGTGGGCACGAAGCTGCGCGTCGCCATCGAGACGGGGCGGCTCGACGGGATCGGGCAGGACCTCGTGGCGATGTGCGTCAACGATCTGGTCTGCCAGGGGGCGGAGCCGCTCCTGTTCCTCGACTACTTCGCGACGGG
>JAYVOO010000046.1:0-2679 GCA_043757905.1 Oligoflexia bacterium | reverse complement strand
TCTTGATGCCGACGTGGGCTATGCCGAGCAGGACGGGCAGGCGCTTGCCATCGCGCAGGACGTATTCTTTCTGGAAGAAATCGCATCTTCCGGTCAGCCTCACCTGCTCGAGGGCTCGGAAGGTCTTTTCCCGGTCCTCCGGGGGCGTAAGGTCCATCAGCCGCAGCTTGCCGGCTTTCACCTCTTCCTCAGTGAATCCGAGCATCTCGAGGGCAATCCTGTTGGCGCCGAGCGTTTCGCCGCCGGGATAGTTGGCCGACACCACTCCGAGCACGGTGGAGTCGATGATCCGTTGGAGCTGAAGTGTCTGGGTTTCCGTAGTCGCCTGGCCATAAAAATAAGTGGTCATGGAGATCACAAGTAAAGTGCAACCTGCGTTTGCCCAGAAGTACCAGGGTTGCGACTCATGGAGCAGCGAAGGCGCGACCAGCTCGCGAAGCGGAGAAACCGAGAGGATACACAGCAGGACCGGTACGACGGTGCCCACGAACAACTGGCGTCGCTGGGAGGTCTCAAAAAGGATGAACGGCAGTCCGAACAAAGCGATGAAGGGCAGTTCGCCGTAAGTTTCGCGCCCAAAGCAAATGACCCCGGAGAGCCCGACCAAGTTAGAGATGAGGAGAAACGCGAGCTTCGCCAGCGTCGGTTGCCGAAGGAGTACCAGGAGCTCAACCGCTAAAAATGCCAGAACGGAGGTGAGCTCGATCCAAAACACTCCTCGGGTGCCCGAGTGTACGTCGGCCAGCAGCCAGACCCCCATGATGAGCGCGCCGAGCCTCGCGAACTTGCGCGTGAGCGCGAGCGGGTCCCAAGACCTCTCGATTGGCAGTTTGGGTGAAAGGAGCGGGGAAGTACTCACAATTTCTGTGTACCGGCTTTCTGCCAGTTAGTCTCTCCAGAAGTCGGCAATCTCAGTTAAAATACGGTCAGAGACGAGTTCCCGCGGAGAGCTTTTAAACCAGTCTTTGGGCATGGATTTGAAGTAGCTTGGCTGGATGAAACGCGAATCCATGAGCACGATCAGACCGCGGTCGGTCTCCGAGCGGATCACGCGGCCGGCAGCCTGCACGGCTTTGGCCATGGCTGGAAAGGTATAGGCGTAGTCAAAACCCGAGCCGTAGGTCTCGTCGTAATATTCCCGCATCTGCTCGCGTTCGAGATCAAAGCTCGGGAGCGGCGGGCCAACGACGAACGCCCCGATGATCATGTCGCCTGGATAATCCACGCCTTCCGAGAAGATCCCGCCCTGGACGGCGAATACGACGAGCGGCGCCGCATCAGGTTGGCGAAGCCGCTCGAGCACCGAGTCTAGGGCTGCGGCCCGCATGTCTCGCTCTTGGCGCAGCGCCTGGAAGCCTTCGGGAATCTCGAAGACCTCAAGCAGCCGCCCGAGAAATTCGAAGCTTGGCACGAAGACGAAGTAGTTGCCCTTGCGCAATGTCGTGATTCGGCGAATCGCGTCCGCGATCTTGGAGTAGTTGCGTTCGCGGTCGGAATATTTGGTCGACACCTGTGGGATGATCAGGAGCTTTCGGTTGGAGCTAGGGAAGGGGGACTGGAACTCCTCCATCTTCAGCTTCCTGGGCTCGAGGCCCGAAAGCTTCGCGTAGTACTCGAACGGCTTGAGAGTCGCCGAGAACGCGACGACTTGGCTGTAGTCGTCGTAGCAGGCCACGAGCATCCGCGAGGCGTCGCAACAGGTGATCTTCACGATGCCTCCCGTCGGGTGAGGCTGAAAGGTCGTGAAGAACTCCTTGTGCTCCAGGTCAGAGACGTACTCGAGCGCCCCGGTAAACTCGGACCAGTAAAAGGAGAGCCTGAGCACGACGTCGCGCGGCTGAATTTCGACATCCGCATCGAGATAGCGGGAGAGGAAGGCGCGGAGCTTGGCGTCCTGTTCGAGAAAAGGCTTAGCGGGGGGATCGATCCGGCGCGCCTTCGCCTCAGCATCCCCGTCAGGCCGGCAATGGACGAGCACTTGGACGCAGTCTTTTATGAGTTCCTCTGCTTCGCTTCGGAACCGCACAGGGAGTTGCCTGGCCTCATCCAGCATTTTTTCGAGCGTCCAGCTTGAGAGCGCGGGCGAGTAGTAGTCCATCGCGCGCGACGGAAGGTTGTGGGCTTCGTCGATCACGAGATTGGGTTTGCCTTCCTGGCCGAGCGAGCTTGCGGCGAGCCGGCCGAACGCGCTCCGGGGCGCGAAGACGTAGTTGTAATCACAGATCACCGTATCGGCTTCGACCGCGGCGTCGAGCTGCAGCTCGAAAGGGCAGACCTGATACTCCTCTCCGAGCGCGCGGAAAGTTCTAGCTGAAAGCTTTTTCTTCTTGGCCAGTATGTCGGCGAGGCCCGCCGCGTGGACTTTCGTGTAATGATCCTTCGCGTACTCGCAGTACTCAGGGTTGCAGAGCGGTTCGTTCTTGAAGCAGATCTTGCTCTTCGCTGTGATCGTGAGCGACTTCACCTTGGAGCCCGTGTCCTGAAATCGCTGGACGGCGTCTTCGGCTACCGAATGCTGGCTGTTCTTAGGCGTAACGTAGATCACCCGCTGCGCGCGCCCGAGCGCTTCTTTCAGCGCGGGGTAGAGCACGCCGGCGGTCTTGCCCAAGCCAGTGGGCGCCTGCACGAGCATGCGCTGGCCGGACTTCATCCCGTCTTCGATCGACTGAATGAGCTCGA
>JAYVOO010000045.1:0-2680 GCA_043757905.1 Oligoflexia bacterium | reverse complement strand
AATGACGAGGCCCCTCTACCAAAAGGTGTCAGGCACCTTTGTGGCTCTGGCAGGCCTGCTCGCGCTAGCGCTCTATTGGTGGCACATTCGGCCCGAAGGATCGGGTTTGGGTTATTCGGGTGATATGTGCTCCGATCTTGGACGCAACCTCATGTCCGAGAATCTCGCTCAGGGCCGGGGGCCTTTCTTTTCGAGCGATCAGCTGATGGCGCCCGGAGGCGCTTCAATTCCGTTCATGTCATGGTCGATTGAGCGAGATTGGCTGGGAGCGTACTTCTGGAGTTGGAACCCACTCTTCCCGTTTCGCTGGGCTTTCTACGGAGCCTCGCTGGCGATCACCTACTTAGGCATCGGTTGGCTTCTCGGAAAGCTTCGGCTTGGGCCTCGTTCGCGTTGGATCGCTGCGCTCGTTGCGGTGCTCCTGCATGCGCCCCGGCATTACAAGACTTGGTATCACGCCGAGCACCTGCCGCAGCACTGGGTCTATCTCTCGTTCTTTCTCGATGCTTGGATCTGGCAGCGGCTGAAGCGGGAAGGCAAGTGGTCCTGGGAACTGGAATTCTGGCGGATATTCCTGCAGCTCGGAGTACTCACGTCGACGGGCTATTTCTGGGGCGTGACTTCTTTCGAATGGATCGTGGTGCGCGGGTTTCTTCTGGGCGCATGGGCGCTCGCACGCTTTCGAGGAAAACCCTTTGCGCAAAGAGACGGAAGCAATCGGCGGTCGCTTTGCGCGCTCGGCCTCTCCCTGGCATTGATCTCGATCGAACTGCGTTGGTTCTTGCCACTCTATCAGGAGATTCGCGGACTGCCTCGGGTGCAGACCGCGCTGGGCTGGTTCACATCACCGCTCCTGGTCTTTATGCCACTCTGGCGACCGGACTGGCTGCAGTTTCCCAGGTGGCTCCCGCCAGTGGATAAGCCAGAGACACTGATCACCATCGGTTGGTATTTGATCCTGCCGCTCGTGCTTGGCTGGGCCGTGATACGCAAGAGGGCAGGGGGAGCAGGCGTCGGAGTGATCCTGCCGTTCGCGACCTTTTCATTCTGCGGCGTGCTCTATCTTTGTGACGGCTTCCCGATGCTCCTGCAGGGGTTGATTCCGTTTATGAACTATTTTCGGGTCGCGAGCCGCTGGGGCCTCTTCTTCCCGCAGTTAGCGTGTGTGATGATCGCGCTCAGCTGGCCGGAACTCGTGCGCTACGCCCGCACGCTCTGGGGTAAGCCGTGGGGAAAGGCCGTAATCTCAGCGTTCGCCGTCTCTACCTTAATTGAGCTTCAGTGGTTGCTAGTGCCGGTGATTGCGATGCCGGAGCTGCCCGCGAAGGCGGGCGAGATGCTGCAATCGATCGCTTCGGCCCCTGGAGACACGGTCCTGGATCTGCCTTTCTGCGTGGCCGGTGGCAATGGACTTTGTACCGAGGAGCAGTGTCCCGGTTACCCTCGCTCCATCTCGGGCATCTGCCTCAGGCAATGGCATCACAAGAAGGTCTACGGGATCTATCACCCGCGCATGCTCGAGAGCCAATGCGATTATTACCGGAAGCCACCCTTCCAGTCCTGGGTCAAGGCCTGGCGGGAGAAGCGCTGTTTTAATCCCGCCGAGTGGGGGCTGTTCTGCGCGTATCTGGATTCAAGGCACGATCTTTCCGCGGTACTGCTCTATCCGGAAATCTGGGAAGGTTCGGGCGAACCCGGATGCCTGGCTGAGTTCGCTACGCGCTTGGGCACTCCGCTTCAAGAGGCGAAGATCGATACGTGGCCGACCCGTGACGGTCGTGGCGCAGCTCCGACCCGCATCTTTCGCTTCAACCCACGCTGTTTAGCTCACTCGAAGTCCGCGAAAAGCTCGCCCCAGTTCTGAGGGAGCTTCAGAACGCTTCGATAGTTCAGCGCAGTCATTTGCGCCTGGATCTCGGGCTCAAGGGCTTGTTGAACCAAAATCAGCGGCCTGCGCTCGCGCACGAAATTCGCACGTTTCGCGAGGTCGTGGGAGTCGACCGGCAGACCGATCCAGTTCACGAAAACCGCTCGGTAGTTTGACAGATCATGGACCCAAACGGAGAAAAGTGCATCGGGACCTTCGAGTAAAAGCGGTGTATTAGGGCGCTTCGCCAGGAGCGCTCCGAACTTGGCTTCGACCAGCCCGAACTGCTGAATTTCCTCCTCCGAGAGGCGCATGCCCTGCAGCGGGCCGGATTCGACTCGGGTACTGAGAAACCTCACTTTACCCACGAACTGTGTGGCTCGCGAGGCGGCCAGGGGCAGGATCAATAGTCCAATTGCAAATGCTGAAGCAGGCACTCCCCGGATCGACCGCAGGCTTGCGCTATTGGCGCGCCTGAGAAGCCAAATGGCCACGCCAATACCCGGCGTAGCTGCCCAGAAAATATGGCGGGGGCAATTGATTGGAAAGTATTGGCCCCAGGACCCCAGGGTCACAGCGAGAGTCATGATCGGAGCCAGATTCTCGGAAACCCTGGCGCGGGGACCAGCGAAGAGAGATCCGCCGCCAATGAGCCAGATGAGAGGAAGGAAGAAGCCCCATCCCACTGAGGTTCTGAAAGGCTCCCAGTCAAGCGCTGCGGAAACTGAAAGAAGCACGACGCCAGTCAGGAGCCAGGGTGTGTTTCCGAATTTGGCACGTCGGGTGAAAAGAGGCAGGAGGAGCAAGCCTGCG
>JAYVOO010000044.1:0-2685 GCA_043757905.1 Oligoflexia bacterium | reverse complement strand
CCGCATGCTTGCCTAAGGGTTACGCGTTCTCAGGCAAAGAGTTCTCGAAGAAAGACTGCGGCAAAGGTGCGATCAACGGTTACGACGAGCCTTCGGTGAGCGCGGCCGAGCGCGTGAAGTTCCATGCGAGTCTGGTCTCGGCCGCCAACGAAGTGAACAAGGACGGGCAGCGGCCACTCATCCACCCCGCGCTGCTCGAGGCGTCACTGGATCTGGAAACCAACTTCAAGGCGGGCATGATCAACCAGACAGAAGTGATGAGCCTGAGGCTCGCCCTCGGCACGAAGGTGCCGGATGGGACGGGCAAGAACGGCAAGCCAAAGTTCAAGGTCATCCCGGCGAGCTTCGAGAAGGCCGATGAATACGCCTATCGGAAGAAACTCGATATCCCCGGCAAAGGCATCGCACAGCTCAGCCCAGCCGAGGCGCAGCTCATGGGCCTCAACTGGCTTGGCAAGAACGGAGAGCAGAGCGGCGGCGGGAAGTCCGTCTTCGATAAGGATGTCGCGATCCTGCACATGGCCCAGAAGTTTCGGAAGATCACGAAGACGGATCGCCAGGTCTCGTGCTTCGGCAAACCGGTTCCGATCACGAATTACTTATTCAACCGTTTTCCCAAAGACCCCGAGCAAAACGAGCTTGAGCTCGCCCGCTCGGTACTCAGCATCTACAATCGGGGCGAGCGCGTAAAGCTCTCGATCGAGCTCTATTGCAACAAGCCCGAAAACAAAGGCCATCTGCCTTCCACGCACGGCGAGCTCTGGTCGACCGCGGCCACATCGGGCGAGCGCGCATCGTATAAGAAGTCTAAAATGCCCGGCTGCGCGGGCTCGCCCTTTCTCGAGGGGCATCCGAAGAACCGCCGGCACGTCTTCCTCGGCGCCGGGCTCTGCGGCAAGGACGGCGGCTATTTCGGCAAGTTCAAGGGCTGCTATAAACAATCGGCGGACGGAAAGTTCTCCATCGATCCCTTGAAGAAAGGCTGCTAAATGAGTAAAAATACCTTAAAAACATCCATTTTTTTGATGTTTCTGGTGGTCATTTCTGCGGCAGCAGCCAGCGACATCGATGAGAGAGACTCGGCTCTCCGCGCGGTCCAGGAGGAGTCCTCGATCTTCACGCAGGCCGCGGATCTCGAGACTCTCTATTCGGTCGAATTCAAAGTGCCGCTCTCGCGATTGCGCGAGACCTATGAGTTTCTCGTCGAGAAGTCGAAGTTCAAAGGCAAGCCCACCGTGCAGTTCGCGCGCGGGCGCATCGGCGCGATGAAGAAGATCGGCAATGAGACGCTCTTGAGCGCGCCGCAAGCGTTCGCGCTCGTGAAGAAGGATCAGCTGCCGAAAGAGGTCTATGTGTCCGACGACCTGGACCGCGAGGGGCGCCTCGTCGTCCTCCGGATCATGGCGAAACGGGCGCTCCGCTCGGGCAAGGCGGATCCGACCTGGCACCTCGTGGCCGGTGAGGCCGCATTCCAGCTGACGAAGACGGGTTACCAGGATTTCTCTGAATACCTGAAGACCGTGGAGGCCTCAGGCGCGAAAGCGTCGCCCGAGAACCTTGCGCTCGCCCGGAAGCGCGAGAGCGAGCTTCGAAATACGGAATTCCCGAGCCGCTAGGAAGCGGGCTTCGAGTAGGCTATACCTCCTCACTACCGTGATTGCGCGTATACAGACTCAACTCAAATCTTTCGCCGGCCGCTGGTGGTACCTACCCCTCGTGACCTTTCTCTCGGCGGCGGACGCCTTCGTGGTCGTCGTGCCCATCGAGGCGCTTCTGATTCCGGCTGTCCTGTCGCATCCGAGGCGTTGGGTGGCGATCTCGTTCTGGGTCACGCTGGGGTCAACAGTAGGCGCTGTGGCTTTCGCTGCTTTGGCGGGATATTACGGCGAAGGATTCGTTGAGTCGCTGCTTCCGGGGGCGCTCCATTCGAAGACCTGGCAGCATTTCGTAGCAGTTCTGAACGACTCGAGCACTTGGGGGCTCGGGCTCATCTCGCTCAGCCCCTTTCCCCAGCATGCGGCCGTCGCGATCGTGGGCCTCGCGAAAGTGCCGCTGCAAACCGTCTTCGTCGGTGTGTTCTGCGGGAGGCTCGTCAAGTATCTGTTCGTTTCCTGGGCGTGCACGCACGCGCCCAGGATTCTTCGAAAGCTCCATGTGCTGCCGCCATTGCCCAAGTCCCCGGAGGCGCAGGCACTCAAGCTGGCTTATCCATCCGAAGGTGAGGACGGCGAGCGAATCCAGGTAGCCTACTCATTCGACGATGAGTTCTTGATTGTGCGTTTCGAGGTTCACACGAGAGAGCTGACTCCGGAGCGGGTGCCCGAAGCCAGGCTCTGGGAAGGGAACGTGGTGGAGCTTTTTCTCTCGGTGACGGGGGGCTTGGGTCAGCCCCATTGGCCTTACTTTGAATTCGAAGTCAGTCCCTACGGACAGAAGTGCCTGGTCCTTGTGAATGGCGAGGGCGCCGCGAACCGGGACTTCGGCTGGAATCTAAAGGGGTTCACTCATTCCTCGCGCTTTCTCGCGGAGCGCCCAGGCTGGGAGGCAGAGATGCGCATTCCCCTGAAAGAGCTCGGATGGGAGGGGGATTTCGCGAAGCTCTGGGTGAACGCGTTCGCGATCCTGGGCCCGGACGAAGCGAACCGGAGGTTCTATGGCTTGAACCTGCCGCAGCAGGATAAACCG
>JAYVOO010000043.1:0-9950 GCA_043757905.1 Oligoflexia bacterium | reverse complement strand
TTACATCAGCTCAAGGGAGCCTTCACGATCGTCGCAACCACCCACCGGGAGGCGTTTCGAAAGCTCGCAGACCGGGAGATCGAGCTTGGCCCAACCCTCTCGTCAGGGGAAGCGGAGAGCGCACGGAGTATTGCGTAATTGAGTGCTCAAGCAGTGGTGTTGCGCTGAGTCAAGTCTTCTGTTAAGACTAGCCAATGAAGTTCATGCGCTTCCCTCTAGACGCTCGGCTCACCTGGAGGGCGGGCTTGGTCATCATCTATAGCCTGGCCCAGGTCTCGTCTCTCGCCGAGGCCGCGCCGGTTCCGACTCTTGCCGAAAAACTCGCGCAGCAGTGGGCTCTGTACTCGGTCGCGCAGGCGAAGGCCGCCGAACGGGTCGGGCGCCTCGGCCTGACGATTCCCCGCGATGAGTGGGAAAGCTTACTTGCCCCGCCCACCGAGCTTCAGCTCTCCGCGGTCGATCTCGCCCAGCTTTCTTTGAATCAGCAATCGGCGGCCACCGCCCTCCGCAAGGAAAACGAGAACGCGTCGGTGCTGGATCTCCAGGCCGTGCGCCAGTCGGCGCGCGCCGCCGAGTTCTGCGCGGCGATGCCCAAGGGGGGAATGCTTCACGTGCATCCCTGGGGTACGCTCGATGAAGCTTCAGTGGCCAAGATCCTCGATTTCACGAATGCCCTCATCAAACCATCGAAGCTGAAGGAAGTTCTAGGCGACGCATCGGCACCCCAGTATCTGTATCCCGGTGAGATCGACTTCCTATCCTCTTACGCGGATCTCACGCCCTACCAGAGCCTGAGCGCTTCGGATCAGAGGAAGCTCCAGTCGCTCTTTTTCATGCCCGAACGAGCCTCGGGGCCGTACGAATTCAAGCGCTTCGCCGGTACCTTCGCGCTGGTCTCCCAGCTTGTCTTCTCGAATCCGCAGAAGGATCCCGCGCCCCTGATGTGGGAGGCGTTCTTCAGCCGCGCGCAGGCGAATCGCCTTCGTTACGTCGAGATCTCGGGCAACCTGCCCAAGGCGTTCGCACTGCCCAAGCTGCCGGATTGGCAGAGGACTTATGAGCAGGCTTACGGCGTGACCGGAATGCAGCTTGGCGCCTTTAACCGAGCGGGCGACGTGGAGAAGAACCGCGCGGCGATGAAGGACCTGCTCGCGCTCCCCGAGAGCGAGGTCCTGCTGGGGATTAATCTCGTCGCCGACGAAACCGACCATCCGATGCTGGAAAGCGGGCAGACTGTGTACGCCCAGCTTTTGGCCGCGCGCGCCGAGGGCAAGAGCCGCCTCCACGCCGCCGTCCATGCGGGCGAACTCGGGGACGCCCGGAATCTGCGCGATGCGATGATCCTCGGATCCGAGCGGCTTGGTCACGGCGTCAAACTGGCCAGCGACCCGGTCGCGCTCCAGTACGCGATCGAGCACAAGATCGCCGTCGAGGCGAATCTCACGAGCAACGTCAGGCTCTCCTCCTACCCCGACGTCAAGACGCATCCGTTTCTTCTGTTCCTGCGGCTGGGCCTGCGAGTTTCACTCGCAACCGACGACGAAGGGATGTTCGGCATCGACCTCAATCACGAGTGCGTGGCCGCGATCAGCGAGACCGACATCAACTGGACCGAATTGCGCCAACTCGCGGTGAACTCCATCGACACCTCCTTCGCCCCCGACCCGCTCAAAGCCAAGCTCGCG
The DNA here is from genome assembly GCA_043757905.1 of Oligoflexia bacterium. GTDB lineage: Bacteria > Bdellovibrionota > UBA1018 > UBA1018 > UBA1018 > JAYVOO01. The sequence continues at coordinate 8,265 of JAYVOO010000043.1, read as the reverse complement.
GCCGACCTGGAAAGCGACCTTCGCCTATTCGAAAAAACCTGGAAATAACTTCTGAGTGACTCGCGGGTGGAATGAAGTGTATTCGCCGTAAAGGCGGCCGCCAGGACGGCGGCCAAGAGGAGCAAGGAGGCTCAGCCTCGGCGAATACACTTCATTCCACCCGCGAGTCACTCGGAAGTTATTTCCAGGTGAACGCCAAATACAAAAAAGGGCGACAACCGCGAGGTTGCCGCCCCATTTCTTGATCGCCGCCTGATGCGGATCGAGTTTGAGTTACTTCGCGGTGATCAGAAGCGCGTAAGGTTGGCGGTTGTTCTTCCCTTGCGGGACGTTCACGCCCTTGACCTTCACCTGGTAGGTGCCTTTGACGAGGGCCGAGAGCTCGAGCATCTCGGAGTTGTTCTTGTGATCGCCCAGCTCGTACACAATTCCGGTCGGGCCAACCACCTGGAGATCCAGGTCGTTAACGAGCGCGACGGCCGCCGCGGCCGCCGCCGGAGCATCCGTGTACGAAAGCGTCGCGCGGAGAGTGCCGCCGTTCTCGCCGATCGTCACCGTCTCGAGATGCTCTTCTCCGAGGCCGACTCCGGCGGTATCGTCGATCACGCGGGACTCAAGCCCGAGCGCAGTTGCCGCGTCCATGTCCACGCGGCCGTAGCCTTCCTGGATATTGGGCCGGCGAACCGGGATTTCCTGGGTCGCGCCTAACCCGTACTGTCCGGGGAAGAGATCATGCGCCGTATGCATCATGGTGGCTTTCACGATGGCTGCGGAAGGCGAAGCGATCCCACGGCCCTGGATCAGGAACTGGCGAACCACGGCGGCCGCGCCCGAGGTGAGGGGGGTGGCCATCGAGGTGCCGCCGCAGTAGAGATGCTCGGAATCGTATTCGCCCCAGAGCAGCTCGGCCTTGGGCTGATGCGAGCGCGCGCTCACGATGTTCGTGCCGGGTGAAACGATCTCGGGCTTCGTGCGGCCGTCGGAAGTCGGGCCGCGCGAGCTGAACGCGGCCAAGCCGTCCGGGTTGTTGGCGACATGGTCGCTCGCGAGCGGCTCCACTGGCCAGCTCTCTGGATGCCATTCCTTGAGCGACTTCATCTGTCCGCCATCGGGAAATAAGTTCTCGGAGGCGCCGACCGTGAGAACGTTCTTCGCGGTGCCGGGCGAACCTAGGGAGCCTGAGTCGATCACGCCGTCGCTGTTCTTGTCGACGCCGCCGTTGCCGGCCGCGAAGACGAGCAGGAAGTCAGGGTGCTTCCACATGAAATCGTCGACGTCGGCGGCCATCTGATCGTAGGCGTTCGAGGCAGCGCCCCAGGAGTTGGAGTGCACCCTTGCGCCCTCGTCATAAGCCGACCCGAGCATTGTAGGCATGTCCGAGCCGAAAACGATCCCGTTCATGAACGGTGACCAGATGCTCTCGATGACTAGCTTCGCATGGAATGCGCCGCCGTGAAGGCTGCCGTCGGCGGATGCCGCGCCGGAGCCTAGGATCGAGCCCGCGACATGGGTGCCGTGGCCCATTTCATCCGCCCAGGAACTGGAGAAGAAGCCGTAGGGGAAACCCTTCTGAAAGTTGCTGAAGTCCTTATGAAGTGTGGTGACATCGCCGGAATCGACGCCCGTGTCGGCCATGGCGACAATCTGTCCGTCACCTTTATAGCCACGGGCCCAGGCAGCATCGAAATTCATGAGCTTGGTGCCGGTCTCGTAACCCGTGTATGCGGGCGGCGGGACTCGCAGTCCGTCCGCGCGGTTCGAAGGCGCCGCCGGCATGATGTAGGGTTCATAGAAGGTCATCTCTTCCATCCATTCGACCGATGGAAGAGCAGCCACGGCCAGGATCGCGGCAGGCGAAAGGTGAGCGGCGACCCGACTGCCGCCGGTCTGGGCTTGAAAGAGTGTGGCGCCCGAAATGTTTGGAATTTCCCGGAGAAGTGTTTGAGCCGATGCGTTATCCAAGGTTTGAATGAGAACGAGCTTGGCCTGGCGCGTTGTTAGAAGCGCGCGGTCTAGTTTCCACTCGGGCTGGAGCTCAGTCAGAAGATGGGAGCTTCGAAGATTGGAGTGAGCAAGAGCCGCTTGGCGGGCTGAGCCAACCACTAGGAGTGCGTCATCTGGAAGGTAGCGCTGGATCTGAAGTCCCGCTGCATTCAGGGACTGTCGGTCCGCGCCGCCAATGCGGTGCGAAAACTGGACGACAAAGGCTGTTTTTTCCGCTGTCATCTCGCCGGATCGGCTCAACGCCTGGTCCGTGATCCGCGAACTCTGATCTTCGGGTGAAAAGACACCGGCTTTGAGTCTGAGTAGATCTCCTGCTGACGCCTGAGTGCTTGAAAACCCAAGCACTACTCCGAGAAATGGAACGAGGCCCAAAGCGAGTAAAGATTTCATTGTGTTCTCCCTGTCAAAGATTGAACGCTAGTTTTCTGTCGCTGAGAAGGGGCGTCATAGAAGTTTCCTTAACACCTGTGCCCGGAGTGATCTCATTGGAGTGCCTCAGTATTCCCGAATTTTGTCGGCGAATTCCGAGTGGGAACTTTTTACAAAAAGACAAAAATAGGTCTGAAAATTTGACATTTCTTTTCTGATCTCAGATAAGGCTTTTTGGGGGTTCGCTCATGAAACAGACCGTTCGCAGAAATTTGAATCGCAACTTTGCAGTGCTGGGTTTCGCTCTGCTCTCGCAGACGTCGGCTTATGCCGGCGTGGCACCATTTCTCGCGCCGATTATCGGAGGCACTGACGTTCAGGCCAATGATCCAATCGCCGAGATCAGCGTCGCCATTTACAACAATGCCGAAGGCGGCCTCTGTACCGGTTCCATCATCGCGAACGACCTGGTCGTCACGGCTCACCATTGCCTCGGCACGAAAGCATCCGATCTCTTTGTGATCCTAAACCGCGACGTCAACCAGTTGGCCCAGACGGACGTCGTCCAGGTCATCGGGCAAGTCGGCCATCCTCTTTATGATCCAAACAGCATGGAAAAGGACGCGCACGACATCGCCTTAATCCGCATCAAGGGAACTTTCCCTGCGGGCTACCACTCGGCGAAGCGTCTTCCGCTTACTTCCAAGTTCACCAAGGGCCAGGAAGTCATCCTTGCTGGTTACGGCATTTCGAAGTCGACGGCCAACGATCCAAGTGGTGCTACGGCAGGCGTACTTCGCAAGACTGGCGGAGTTCTCGTGGACGACCCGACTTTCGCGCTGACCGAGATCCTGCTCGATCAGACCCAAGGCCATGGCGCTTGTCACGGCGACTCGGGCGGCCCGGCTTACGTGAAGGCCGCCAATGGCGACCTGCTCCTCTGGGGCGTCACCAACCGCGGCTATCCGGATGACGGTCCCGATGACTGCGCTCACGGCTCGATCTACACCAACATCAATACTTACGACCAGTGGCTGACGGAGTCCGCTACGACCCTGCACAAGCTCTGATCGGATCGATTTAAAATCAATAAGGGGCCCGACCGATTGAATTCGGTCGGGCCCCTTTTTTTATGTCCGGCGTTTACTTTTTCAGCTGATCTTTGAGCGAGGCTAGGGCTGCGAACGCGTTATTGAACGCGGTCTTGGGCTTGACCGGAGGAGGGGCTCCGCGTCGGCTGTCGCCCTGGCCCAGCATGGGCGAAATCGGAGCCGCGCGCGGCGCGACCCTTGGCCCGTCGGATACGGCGAGAGGGGCGGGCTTGGGGGCGCGCGAAGAGCGAGACGGACGCTTCTCATCGCGATCCCGGTCCCGGCCTCGGCCCTGGCCCTGGCCCTGGCTTTGGCCAGTTTTCATGGAGAGCGAGATCTGGCTCTTCTCGAGATTGACGGCAAGCACCTTCACCTGGACGTGATCGCCCGGGCTAACGACGTCTTTGGCATCTTTCACGAATTTGTCGCTCAGCTGGGAGAGATGGACTAACCCGTCCTGGTGTACGCCGATGTCGACGAAAACGCCGAACTGGGTGACGTTGGTGACGATCCCCGGGCACATCATTTCAGCTTTGAGGTCTTTGAGCTCCTGGATGTCGTCGCGGAAGGAGAAGGGGACGAACTCGTCGCGCGGGTCGCGGCCCGGCTTCTCGAGCTCGTTCACGATGTCGGCGAAAGTGAATTCGCCGATCTCCGCTTTCAATGTTGAGTCCTTCTTGACGAGTTCGACGCCTTTGCCCATCAAGTCCGCGACCTTCATCTGGATCCGATTGGCGAGTCCCTCGAGGAGCGGGTAGCGCTCGGGATGGACGCCGGTGTTGTCAAGCGCGTTCTCCCCATCTGGGATCCTGAGGAAACCTGCCGCGAGCTCAAACGCCTTCTTGCTGAAACGCGGGACTTCAAGGAGCTCCTCGCGCGACTTGAAAAGGCCCTTTTTGCCGCGGTACTCAACGATCGCCTTGGCGAGTGCATCGCCGATGCCCGAGACATGGGCAAGCAGATGGTAAGACGCAGTGTTTAGGTTCACGCCGACCGAGTTCACGCAGGAGTCGACGACGAAATCGAGACTGCGCTTCAAGGCGGGCTGCGAGACGTCGTGCTGGTACTGCCCGACTCCGATGCTCTTCGGGTCGACCTTGATCAGCTCGGCCAACGGATCCTGGAGTCGACGGGCGATGGAGATCGCGCCGCGGACGGTGAGATCGAGATCCGGGAATTCCTCGCGCGCGACGTCGCTTGCGCTGTAGATGCTCGCGCCCGATTCGCTGACCATGACGACCGTGGTGGAGAGGCCCGCTTCCTTGAGCGCACTCCGGATGAAGAGCTCAGTCTCGCGCCCGGCGGTGCCGTTGCCGATGGCGATCGCCTGAATTTTACCGCTTCCGACGACTTCCTTGAGAAGCGCCTTGGCTTTCTCTTTTTCGCCGTTGGACTGCAGGTGCATGACGGTGCTCGTGAGGTACTGGCCCGAGTCAGCGACCACTGCGAGTTTGCAGCCCGTGCGAATGCCGGGGTCGACGCCGAGCACCCCTTTCGGTCCGAGCGGGGAGGCGAGCAGGAGCTTGCGCATGTTCTCGGAGAAGATATTGATCGCCTGCTGGTCGGCGACGTCTTTCAGCGCTTTATGCATCTCCGTATCGATCGCCGGAAACACATGCGCCTTGTAAGCGAGCCGACCGGCATCTTGCAGGATCTTGGCGCCTTCGAAGGAGAGGTCCGTGCAGGATTCGTTTTGAAATGCCGCGACCATGCGTTCTTCAGTCGTCGCCTTCTCGGAATCGTTCGGCGGCTCGAAGCCGATATTGAGGGTCAGCTCTTCTTCCATCCAACCGCGCCGGGCGGCCAGATAGCGGTGGGAGTTCTGCGGCAGGAGGAGCGAACTGATCTTCTCGTGATAATCGAAATAATTCTCGAACTTGCTGTTGGACTTGGCTTTCTTGCCCTTGCCCGTTCCGATCTGGCCGGTTTCCTGGACATTCTGGCGGACGAGTTGCCGGAGTGCTTGCACTTCTGAAAGCCGTTCGATCAAGATCTCGCGCGCGCCGTCGATTGTCGCGGCAGCGTCGAGGAAGCCTTTCTCCTCGTTCTTGAAGGTGAATGCCCAGATCTCAAGAGTTTGCCCGAGCTGAGGGCTCTCGGTGCCGTGGCCGCAGTTCCAAATCCAGTCCGCCAGGCCCCCGATACCCGCTTCCAGTGCGAGCGTGGCCTTGGATTTCTTCTTCTGCTTGTAAGGGAGATAAAGGTCTTCGATCAAGGCCGTGTCAAAGGTCTCTTCGATCTTGGCCTTGAGCTCGGGCGTGAGCTTCTTCTGTTTGTCGATCGTATCCAGGACGAACTTCTTGCGCTCGATGAGCTTGTCCCACTCTTCATTTCCATCGATCACGGCACGGATCTGAACCTCATCCAGATTGCCCGTTTGCTCTTTGCGGTAGCGGGCGATGAACGGAACGGTCGCGCCTTCGGCGGCAAGCTTAAGGACCGATTGGGAAGACGTGGACGAAATGCCGGGATGTGTCTGCGCGAACCAACTCTCAAACGTCATATGGGCCGATCATACCCAGGAACGTGCCCGAAACTAGGTCCTTTTTAGGTCACTTCGCGCATTTGATCACTTTGTAACGGAACGAGGCTTTTCCGGTGAAGTCGATCGTATCGAGGCTGGTCAAGGAGGAGTCTGAAGTCTTATTTGGGACGCTGATGCTCAGATCCGCGTGGAAGAGCAAATGGGTATTGCCACCGCAGGGGGAGCGGACGTCGTTGATTACGTAATTCTCGAGCGTATAGGGCTCGTAATCGATTGGTCCGTTGAAACGCTTATAAACGCCGCTGGACCAGCGTGAGTGCTCGAACTTTTCCTGGATATCGAGGATGCTTGTGCCGCCCTTGGGGAGAAGATTCGATCCTCGGAAGTCCTGCTTTGTCAGTACGATCTGGTAGCCTTCGGGAATGCTGGCAGGGATGCGCATCCGGCAGCGCTTGTGAGCCCTGGCCGTGCCGGTGCCATTTCCTGCTTCTGCGGACATTCGGTCGAAGATGAGTGTTAGGCCTCGATTATCGGGCGTCAGGGTTGCGCTCGTATTCGTCGCGTCACAGCCGCTCACCGCCGAGCGAAGGAATTCTGGTTTACCGAAAAAGACTTGGGGTTCGTAGTCGGCAGCTTCGGAAGCTCCGGCGTAGAGACAGGCGGCGGCGATGAGTAGGCAGAGAAAATATGACTTCATGGGAACTCCTGGGAATCGCTGTTCTCGGTTTGTGTTTGATAGCTAGGAGAGCAAGCGTGGGGCCATGCGGCGCGTCAACTATTTCGCGAACTTGTCCGAAGCGGAGTGTTCACGCTTTGGACAGTTGGAAATCGCGGGAGGGGATGTGTCGACGCGGACACGCCGAGGAGCATCAACAGATCTTATTTTCCGGGAAAAGAGGGCGATTCGGCACCGGTATCATGGGTGGGTGCGTTGCTTAGCCTGGTGTGACAAGAAAAATTAGCGGATTTTCCGCGTTTTTCAACAACGTTTGAAAAATGGTCGGTTGGTATCGGCCTTGCTCAAGCGGACACACGTCGGATTCAGATTCGGGATCGGAAGTTAAATAGGGAACTGCCGAAATCGGAATTGAAAAAGTGGACTCTAAAACCGCTCACTCTCTGCGCAAAGCTTCGTTCGGCCACTTATTCAATGTGGTTTCAAATGGGCCTGAACGGAGCAAGGGCATCTTTTTAAAAAGGGGAACTCTCATGAAAGCTGCAAAAATGTTTCTGTTGATGGCTACCGCTCTTGTCTCGGCAAGCGCGATGGCTGATTCGATCTATCTCGGCCAGCCCGGCTACGGCGGAACCGGATGCCCCCAGGGCAGCGTCAACGCGACCCTGAGCCCCGATGCGAAGACCCTCAGCATCCTGTTCGACCAATACATGACCAACGTCGGCGGTGCGACCCAGAAGTCGATCGATCTGAAGACCTGCTCGGTTTCGATTCCCGTGCACGTTCCCCAGGGTTTCTCAGTTTCCTTGCTCCGCCTCGATTACCGCGGATTCAACAGCCTCCCTGCCCAAGCTTCGACCAAGCTCGATATCGAATACTTCTTCGGCGGCAGCACGGGCCCGAAGTACTCCAAGCTCTTCGTCGGCCCACAGGATGCTGACTACACGGTCACCAACAACCTGATCGCCACGGCTGTCGTCTGGTCCGCTTGCGGCACCGACGTGAACCTTCGCACGAACACGAAGCTCTTCACCCGCGCCGGCCCGTCCCAGCAAGAAGCTCTGACCTCCCTGGACTCGATCGACGCCACTGCCGGCATCATCTACCAGCTCCAGTGGAAGAAGTGCTTCTAAGCCGCTTCTGACTCAAAGCTCTGAATCATAGTTACCGAGCTTTCAAGACCCCCGTCTCATCCGCTTCTGGCGGTGAGGCGGGGTTTTTTGTATATTCAGAGTCATCATGAAGAAGAAGCCCAGTAAACCGGCATTCGAAAAGATCCTGATCCTCCTGCGCCACGCCCACCGCGACAAGCTCCTGGGTGGATCGGTAGACAACGGACTGAGCCGCAAGGGCCGCGCCCAGGCCGCCCGCGTGCTCAAGCGCTACCAGGCGACGTTCGGCAAGGTTCCTAAGAAAAAGGCCTCACCGCCGCTGCTCCTTTCGAGCCCGAAAGTGCGCTGCCGCGAGACGATCGCCCCCATCGCTCGCCATCTGAAGCAGGAGCTCATCGTTAATACGATGCTCGATGAGGAGGGCAATATCGAACAGAAGGTGAAGAGCTTTCTCGAGTGGTGGCGGCTGAAAGGGCCAGAGATCACGATCGCATGCTCGCATGGGGATTGGCTGCCGGTTTGTATTCG
>JAYVOO010000042.1:0-2692 GCA_043757905.1 Oligoflexia bacterium | reverse complement strand
TTATTTAAATATCTGTTATGTAAAGAGAATTTTCCGTCCGTGTGGTTTCGTGCGTGAATTGGCTAGATGTGCTATAACGCGCAGGGCTAGTTTCGTTTCCGGGTGGTTCAGGGTAGCTCGTTTCGAGCTGAGCCCTGGGAGGGTCTATCGATGTCGATTTCCAAAATCGTGTTCAATTCGCATTTCAGCTCGTCTACAAGCGTGGTCGCCGCGTGCGCGATCGTCGCAAGCCTCACGGCCTGCACGGACAATAACAATTTCCGCCTCCGCCAGGTCGAGAAGGGCTTCGTCGCCGCGACCCAAAAATCTTTGAGCCAGGATCTTCCTGCTGCTCAGGGCGCCGACAGCAACGAACCTCCCTTCAGTGTCACTGTCGGCGAGGACCACAAGCAGGGCTTTCAGGCAGCCAAGAAGATCGACCAGAAATTCGACCTGCTCTGGGTCGTCGACAATTCCGCCAGCATGGAGCCCTCGCAGGAAAAGCTCCGCAAGGGCTTCGCAAACTTCGCCGCCAAATACATGCGGCCGAACTGGGACATCCGGGTCGCCGTGATCACGACGGATACCTATCTCGCGAACAAGGCTTACGCGGACTATCTCGCGCGGCCGAACTCCAGCTTCTCGAAGAGCTCGAGTTATTTAAAAAAGCTCGTTTCGTCCCTTGCGGCCCCGACCGCGCTCGACGCGCTCTTCGACGTGCCCACCTCCTCCTTCAAGGACTTCCCGCGTCCGATGGACGTCGTGCCCGCCTGGGGCGCCGATTACGCCAAGCTTCTGCCCGGTCTGCATGACGGGCCGATCGCATCGCTCTGCTACGAAGGCGATTACGAGCATCAGGGTGATTACATGAACGGGGACGCGAAGTGCTCGGTGCGCGAGACTCTCACAAAGAGTGGCCAGGGTATGTCCTTCAAGTACACGGGACCTTCCAAGTGCGCGAAGCCGGGATCCGGCTCGGACGAGAGCGCGACCCGCCAGTGCGTGAACACGGTTCTGAATAACACGGTCCACTCGGGCAAGGCGATCCTCTCGACGATGCCGCCCGTTGGCACCCCAGCGGACGCTGCTTGGTCCCAGGGCTTGCTCAACGATTTCATCGTGAACGTCTCGGTCTCGACCGCGGGCGCCGGCAACGAGCGCGGCTTCAATTCTGTGCTTCAGCTGCTTACGGACAACGAGGCGAGCGAGACGGCTTTCTTCCGCGCGGACTCCAAGCGCATGATTGTCTTCCTGAGCGACGAAGAGGACCAGAGCGTCGAGCTCCCCTCGAGCGTTCCCGCCGACTTCGAGCCCGAGACCTTGGTTCAAAAGGACTGCGAGCGCACGCTCGAAGGCCACAAGTACACGGTTCCGAAATGCGCGAAGGACTCGGCTATTCTTCCGGTCGAGAAAGTGAAGAACGACCTCGATCGCTTTTTCCTCGGCCTCGACAAGAAGAGCCAGAACCCGAACTACGCCGTCACGGCGATCGTCGGCAAGAAGTGGTCGACGGTCTACAAGCTCCATGGCGGCAAGTCGAACGGCTCACAGGACCAGGGCGCCCGCTACCTGAAACTCGTCGAGCAGGTCGGTAACGGCTCACTCTCGATGGACATCGGCGAAGCCGACTACTCTCCGATCCTCGATCAGATCGGCAAAGCCATTTCTCAGGGATTCCGGACCTTCTCTCCGATCGCGGCGCCTGCCGATCTTTCGACCCTGATCGTGAAGATTGTCCATGAGAATAAATCGGAGACGATTGTCCCTACCGGAAGTTACAAGCTCGTGGGCGACACGCTGACCATCACCGACGATGCGATCGTGAACACTCTCCAGTCCACCGATCAGCTCGTGACCGAAAGCTCTGCCAAGAAGCTCGACACGTTCACGCTGAAGCGTGCGCCGGCGCCTGGCGAGACGGTGACCGTGCAGCTCATCCATGCGAGCGGCGGAGCCCAGACGCTCACGGAAGCGCAGTACAAGATCACGGGCGACAGCCTGAGGATCGTGGATTCGGCTCTGGTCAAGAAGCTCCTGCCGACCGACGCGCTCTTGGTAAAGTTCCAGGCGACCCGTCTCAGCCACTTCACGATCGATCACGCGCCGGAAACTGGCGAGAAGCTCACCGTGATTCTCAGGCACGGCGACGGCTCGCAAGAGTCGCTCTCAAACCTCCAGTATAAGATCGAGGGACAGAACCTCAAGATCGTCGACAAGGCCCTGATCGCTCGCTTCGTCGAGTCGGATAAGATCATCATCCGTTACGAGCTGAAGCTCCTGAATCACTTCGGCCTCGACCGCACGCCAACGGGCAAGGAAGACATGTCCGTCAAACTCGTGCGCGCCGACGGCTCCGAGCAGATCCTGAACGCGGACCAGTACGAGATCCGCGAGAAGACACTCGTCATCACGGACTCCGTGATCGCAAGCAGCCTGACCGCGGAGGACCAGGTGCTCGTGAACTACCAGCCGAAGTTCGTTTACGAAGGTCAGCAGTAAGCCAGAGCGCGGCGGCTCAGTAGAAGCACTTGCCGTGACCGCGGTAGGTTTTCGCGCGCTCAACGATTCGGCTTCCCGACACAAGCAGATATTCATTAAAGCGTTCCGCGAGCTCGCCCGCCTTGGCGTGGCGGAAAAGCACGGGCGCCCCGAGCGCGACCTCCGCGCCTTCGGGCAGAAGCACGGGCGTCTGCACCTCGCCACAGGCCTCGTT
>JAYVOO010000041.1:0-9979 GCA_043757905.1 Oligoflexia bacterium | reverse complement strand
CCCGCATCGCCCAGAAGGCGCGTGCTGCCGGGATCCATCTCGTCATCGCGACCCAGCGTCCCTCGACCGACGTCATCACGGGCCTCATCAAAGCTAATCTGCCGTCGCGTGTCTCGTTCCAGCTCGCGAGCTACGTCGACTCAAAGACCATCCTGGATCGCGCGGGCGCGGAGCGCCTGCTTGGGCAAGGTGACATGCTTTTCATTCCGCCCGGCATCTCGCAGACGCTCCGGCTGCACGGCGCCTACGTGGACGACGATGAGATCAACAAGATCACGTCCTTCCTGAAGTCCCAAGGCAAGCCAGCTTACCGCGACGAGATCCTGATTGCGGAGGAGGAAGAGGACGGCGAGGGCGACGAAGGCGCGGACGACGATGATGGCCTGATGCAGGAAGCGGTCGAGCTGGTCCGGCGGTCTGGCCACGCGTCGGCGAGCTTCCTTCAGCGCCATCTCAAGATCGGCTATAACCGCGCCGCGCGCATGATCGAGACGATGGAAGGTCGCGGGATCGTGGGTCCGGCCGACGGCGCGCGCCCCCGCGAAGTGCTCATGCGCTAAAAGGTGGGGACCACCTTTTTTGCTATTCCGTCGTGATTTCGAACTTGTCGACCTCGTACTGCCACTTTCCTTCGGACGAAGTGGACGGAGCACTGGCGTCTCGGTTCAGGTCATAAATCGTGATGGTCCACGGCAGGCGAGCAGGGTCCAGATGCTCGAAGGTGTAAGAAGTAGCTTGCCCTATGTTGCGGGAGTAAGAGAGCCGGTTATGCCCGTAGAAGAAGACCTGGAAAGTGATTGAGGTTGGGCGTCCTGGATCGGTCCAGGTGACGGTTTTAGAAAAGGTCCGACCCAGCTTGAAATAGAATTTCGGGAAGAAGTTTCTCTGCTCGAAATCCCAAGAAAAATACTTCGTTCCATCGGTGGTGACTCTTTCCTCATGAACCATCTCCCACTGGCAATGCGGCTCAGGGGAGTCGCAGTTCTCCCGTTCGAATAGAAAGACTCCCGGTTGCTTCGCCCACTCGAAATAGATCTTCCCATCTTCGATTCGGGACTTGAGCGGCCACTCAGTCTGCACGATGTGTTCGAAAGGTGGAGGGACGGGCGAGGCATCGGGACTAGGGGCGTCGGGCCGGCCGCCAGAGAATCCAGCGTGTCTATTGTCTCCGCAGCCGCTAGTGATGAACTGGGCGAAAAGCGCGATGGCGATCGGGACCGATTTCCTGAGGTGGCTCTTTGACATGGTTATGAGTTAGCATGACCTCAAGGACTCCGGCAAAGGGATGGTTTATGATTCGGTGGAATGCAAGCATGGCGGTTTTTGGATTCCGGGCACTCCTTCTCTTGCTCGGGAGCATAGCATTGGCCGAAGAGGCCACGGTCAAGCCAGAGCGCGAGACTCCGGCAGTGGCGGCCCCACACGTTCACAAGCGCATGAAGAACCAAGCAGTCAGGAGCAGGAAGGCGAGACCCCCGCGTGAAAAAGAAACCGAAGGCACGGAAGCTCCCGACCGCTTCCAAGCGGACACCGTCATCAAAAGCGAATACGAAGTCGACGGAAAAAAGCTCGAAGTCGATCCGGATTGACCGGCCGTTTCCGCTGCCCGGCTATGTGAAAGCCGCAATCCAGCATCTGAGCGACGAGGGGTACACCGCTTACGTCGTCGGCGGGAGCGTGCGCGACTTCCTGCTTGAGCGCCCTTGCAAGGACATCGACCTGGCCACCTCGGCCAGTCCCGACGAGCTTTGCCGGCTTTTTCCGAACGCTGTCACCGTCGGCAAAGCCTTCGGAGTGCTCAAGATCCCTGTCGAGCTGATTGAGAATGCGCGCGAGACTTCAAGCTTCCTGGAGATCGCGACCTTTCGCGAGGATCTCGAGTACAAGGATCACCGCCATCCCACGAGCGTGCGCTTCGCGGGACCGGAAGAGGACGCGCACCGGCGTGACTTCACCGTCAACGCGCTTTTCTATGACTGGAAGAGCTCGCGGATCCTGGATTTCACCGCCGGTTTCGAGGACCTCAAGGCCAAGCTCGTGCGCGCGATCGGAGACCCCGACGAGCGCTTCCGAGAGGATGCTCTGAGGCTGCTCCGCGCGGTGCGGTTCACTGTCTCGCTCGACTTCGCGCTTGATCCTGCGACCGCCGATGCCATGCGAGAGCGCGCCAAGCTGATCCTGAAAGTCTCGTCCGAGCGCGTCCGCGATGAGCTGAATCTCATGTGGAGCGGGCCCAATCCGGCGCGGGCGCTCGAGATGTTGCACCACTTCGGCTTCCTGAAGCTGCTCCTGCCCGAGGTCGACGCGCTCCAGGAGTCGAACCCCGTCGAGTGGCGTGCGCTGCTCAAGGTGCTCGATCGGCTCAGGAAGCAGAATCAGTTGCGGCCGCCGACGCTCGTTTGGGGCGCACTCCTTCATGATCTGGGCAAGCCCACGGCCGAAAACGTCCGGATCGCAGGCGAAGTCGTGGAGCGCTTCAAGCTATCCCGCTCCGAGATCGATCGGGTTGTCGCACTCGTCGAGGACCATCTGAAGTTCAAGGACGTCTTTAAGATGCGCGAGGCGACCCTTCTCCGCCTGCTTCATGAGCCGCACTTCGAGGAGCTGCTCGCGCTTCACAAAGCCGTGGCCACCGCGACCGACGGCAATCTCGCGCAATACGAATTCTGCGCGACGCGCTTCGCGCAGATCCAGCAGGCGCCCGACGCCTCGGGCTCGAAGCTCATTGATGGGACAGATCTGATACAGCTCGGGCTCGAGCCGGGTCCTGGGTTTTCCGAGATCCTGCGCACGATCGAGGATCTCGCGATGGAGAAGCGCCTGACCAACAAGGAAGAGGCGCTCGAGTACGTCGTCAGGTATTTTGTGAAGTGAGGCGCTTCAGCCGGGTCTCGTCGGGCTCGACGAGCAGGGTCTTGTTGTTCGTGTAGCTCGCCTCCGTGGAATCCTTGATGCGCTTCACGTATTTCTTGAAGGTGTAGTCGACCTCCGTCTTGCCCCATTTCGAGCCACCACTGTAATGAATGGTCAGCATGGCTGCGTCCAGTAAGGTCTCGAGTGGGGGGGATTTGTTTGTCGGCAGCGGGATCACGACATGCGCCCCGGGGCGCCCGCGGAGATGCATCCAAAGATCGTTTCCGCGCGCATGCTTGAAAGTGAGTTCCAGGTTCTCGTCCTTGCTCTTGCCGACCCAGATGGTCATTCCGTCCTTCGACTTGAAACTCTTGCCGAGCCACGCGCCCGTGCGCTTGCCGTTGCGTTTGCCGGATTGCAGTGGCTGGGCGTCCGCGCGCTCGATGCCGGCGGCCTCCTCGAGATTTTCCAACGCGGCCCAGTCGAGAGGTCCGGGCGTCACGGCCAGTGATTCCTCGGCGCGACGGTGGGTCTCCGCGAAGGTCTCCGCGCGCGAATGCGACTCGTCGATCCGGCGCTGCTTGCGGCGGGCCAGGTTGAAATAGCGCTCGATCTGCTCCTTGAGTGAGAGTTTCACGTCGCAAGGCACGCGCACGCGTTCACCGCTCGCGTAGTTCAGCACTTCGCGGTGGCCCTCGACGATCGTTGGTTCGACGGCGTCGGAGAGCGAGAATTTCAGGAGATCGCCGAACTTCTGCCAGTCCTTCTCGTTTCTCGCCTCACTTTCGGCGGTGCGTGATTGCCGAAGTCGTTCGCGCGCCTGTTTGAGTCGTTCTTTGAGCGCCTTTTGCGCTGCGGAAAGCCTGAGGGCGAACGCCTCGTGCGCGAGCGCTCGATCGATCAAGGGCTCGAGGCCACGGCTCTCGGAGATCTCAGGCCGGAGGGGGGGGGAATCTGGTGGATTACCTTTCGCGGGCAGCTCGTAGGCTGACTCGGCTTTCTTCATGCGCGTGCGCGCGATGATCGGCCAAGGTGCGGGGGCCTTGGGGCTTGCGCGCGAAACGAGCAGGGCCTCCGGCGCGGACGGGATCATCGAGAGGATCAGGCCGAAGCGCGACTCCTCCGATTGGTCGGGCGCCGAGAACCAGAGGATCACGATCCGCTCGCGCTCGAGCGCTTCGATCTCCAGGCATTTCGCCCCGCGAAGCTGGCGCGAGAGACTCAGGCTGAAAGGCGAGTGGGTGGCGCGTTCGGCGTTGCGTGGGCCCTTGGCGCCGCCTGCGATATAAAGGTAGGGATTGCGAGGGCGGACGCTGAAGAGGAGCGAGATCTCCTGACGGCGGCCGGTCAACCGGATCGACCATTCCCCGCGGACGAAGCCTTCTGGGAAGTGCGGGCGCGCGGGAACGACCACGCGTTCGACAAAGAGGCCTTTCAACGGCTCGCGGAGGCGTTCGACCAGAAGCGCGAGCTCTTTCCAGTTCATCGGTACAAACTGGGGATTGGGCTCCGTGCTTTCCATGTGCCCAATCTACTGCCTGGGTCAAGGGAGTCTAGTGCTAGTTAGTTCAGGATCGTCGTCGCTTCAGCGAAAACCGGTTTGCACTCGGACCACTGGCCGTCGGCGGATTTCGCTGAGGTTCCGAAGAACCAGACGAGCTTCTGATTCTTGTTCGAGAGCTTCAGGTCGCGAAAGCCCTGCGACGGCATCTTCCCGTCGACCGCGTAGCACCAGCCGTCGGCGCGGTCAGGCGAGGAGGTGTCCTGCTTCAGATCATCGATCGCGATCACGCCGTATGAGTTGGCCGTGATCTTATGTTCCTGACCGATCGTGCGCTGGGTGATGCTTTCGGCCGTCTCGTTTGCGCGGACGAAAGTGTCGTTGGAGTAGATCATCTTATCCCGGCTGTAGACCTTCACTTCCAGGGCATGGGCTGCGGAAGCGGTGGCGAGAGCCAGCGAGAGAAGTGCCAGGATCATGGGGGTATTCGTCTTCATTCGGGAGGTAATAGCAAATTGACGCATAAAGTCAAGAAGATATGACTTGTCCTGACGAACGCCTCAGTAACAGAAACAACAATCTTTTCAAGCATTTGAACTGACCAATTCTGGGCGAGCTGGCGAGCCTTTCGGCTCAGTGATTCGTGCCTTCGAAGCCCTGGGAGTCGACACTGGCCGCAATCTATTCCGGCGCCGCGGTGGTAGACAGTCCTTGTGGGTAACAGGGCAAACCCGCGTACTCTGCGGACAACTTTGACTTGTTACGAAAAAGTATTCGAGGACCCTTTGGTAATCCACCGCGTCTAATAAGGATTTTATTGGATCGTCAGGCAGCGTTGCAGGTCATCGTCAGGGAGCTGCAGAGAATATTGTCTTCCTGCGGCACGTCACCCCGGTGTACGGTCCGCGGCCATGGGTATCTCTTGGCGCCTCAAATCCGGATTCGATCGGCGTTTTCGCGCCGGCCATCCCTGGGTCTATTCCAATGAGCTCAACGAGAGCCCGAAGGGGATCGCGCCCGGCGAGCCCGTCACGCTTCACGATGCGGGAGGAAAATTCCTCGCGCATGGTTACGGCAATCCGCATTCGCTGATCGCGTTTCGCGTGCTCTCGCGCGATCCGGGAGAGAAGGATCCGGCATCCATTGCGTGGCTGCGAGCGCGCCTGCTTTCGGCGCGGGATCTCCGCGTCGCGCTCGGCCTGAGCGACGTGAGCTATCGCCTCATGCACGGCGAGGCCGACGGGATTCCGGGGCTTGTCATCGACCGCTACGTGCTCGCCTCGTCTACGAAAGCGAAGAGCCAGGCCTTCGTGATTCAGGCGCATACCGCTGGCGTCGATCGGTTGCTGCCGAAGATCCTGGAGGCGCTCGAGCCGTTGATTCAGGAATGTCCCAGCGCCGTCGTTCTCCGGAACGATCTTTCAGTTCGCAAGCTCGAGGGCATCGATGAGGAAGCGGCCGCGATTCAGAAGGCGCTTGCCGGCGTCGATCTCGCGCGAGTCGATATTCTCGTCAAATCCGCTAGTGGCGGCGAGCCACTGCGTTTTCTCGTGGATTTGATCGGAGGCCAGAAGACTGGATTTTTCCTGGATCAGGCCGGAAACATCGAGCTCGCGATCGCGCGCCTCAAGGCTCTTGGCCAATCCGGGGCGGCGGCGCGCAAGTTGCGCCTACTCGATCTTTGCACTTATGTGGGGCAGTGGGGGGCGCAGTTCGCGCGTGCTTTCCCCGGGCTCGAGGTCACGGCGGTCGACTCATCCGAGAAGGCGCTCGCGCAAGCGCGCGAGAACATCGAGCGCGCGGGCGCCCGCTGCGAGAGCCTGCGGGGCGACGTGCTTCGCGATCTCGAGGCCTTGCCCGCCGCGAGTTTCGATCTCGTAATCTCGGATCCTCCGGCGCTCATCAAGAACCGCAAGGACATCGGCGCCGGCACGCACGCGTATCTCCAGCTCAATACGCAGGCTCTGCGGCTGCTGAAGCGCGGAGGGGCGATCGTATCCTGCTCCTGTTCGGCGCTTCTCGAGGAAGAAAGCTTCCTTGAGACGCTCGGCAAGGCCGCTTTCCGGAATCAGCTGGATATCCGCTGGGTCGGCCGCGGCACGCAGTCGCCCGACCATCCCATGAAGACCGAGTTTCCAGAAGGCCGTTACCTGAAAGGTTGGATCGGAATCACATGAAGGAATTTAAAGTGGGGGACAAGGCGCCGAGTTTCACGCTCGCGACCGACGAGGGCACGAAGCTCAGTCTGAAGGACTTCAAGGGCACGAAGGTCGTGCTCTATTTTTATCCCAAGGACATGACGCCCGGTTGCATCACGCAGGCATGCGGATTTCGCGACTCGGCCACGGGTTTCAAGAAGAAAAAAACGGTCATTCTCGGGATCAGCAAGGATTCAGTCGAGAGTCACGGAAAGTTCCGCGACAAGCACCAGCTCAATTTCCCACTGCTTTCCGATCCTGACGGGAAAACCTGCGAAGCCTACGGCGTGTGGAAAGAGAAGTCGCTCTACGGACGCAAGTTCATGGGAATCGTCCGTTCCACGTTCGTCATCGGCCCGGACGGAAAGTTCACAAAGATTTTCTCCAAAGTGCGGGTCGCTGGCCATATTGAGGCAGTACTGTCGGAAATCTGACATTGCGGATTCCGGGCTCCAGGTAGGTTGGACGAGGCTCTTCTCTGCGAATTGCACGGAAAGGGCACAGTTTTAAAGCGAGCCGCGATCGCAGGATGATTTGAACCCGGCACGCGCCTTGCTTTGAAGGTATGAGACTTCACGGAGGAAGCACGCCATGTCCTACTTCAGAAACTTGTTTATCATCTACTGCGCGGTCATCGGCCTCTTCGGCAGCGTGGTCTGGGCGAGCATCGCTCTTGCGGCCCCCGTTCCCTTTTACGGATGGGACTGCGAATCCGTGGGCGGCCCGGCCGAGACGCGGGTGATCGTGTTCTACGAGGCCGGCGCATACAGTATTCGAGTGACCTCACCTGAGTCGCTGATGGAGTTCACCGATGCGAATCTTGAGCTGAAGAGCGGGGCGCTGCTCTACGTCGGCAGCGACGGCTCGCAGGTCGCTGAGCTCAGTATCGCGGATGAAGCCACCATCGGCGAGCTCGGGGCCCGGCGCCCAGGCCGCCTCTCGATGGGCGAAAATTTAGATCTCAGCTGCTACCCAACCCGTTAAGAGTTCACTCCCCCAACCACAACCGAGTGACCCGGAGCCCGGCCAAGGCGGCGAACAGCCCCAGCGCCGGGCTCAAACAAAGATAGAGCATTGCCATCGGGCCGCGCCCCTCTTCGAAGAGCCGGGCTGATTGAAGCGCATAGGCTGAAAAAGTCGTGAAACCGCCGAGAAACCCCACCATAAGACCCGTTCTGAGATCCGGACTGAGCCATCCGCTTCGCTCGGTTGCCACGACGTAGAGCGCTCCCGCGAGTGCCGAACCCAGGATATTGATCATGAAAGTGTTGTAGGGGAAGCCGCCCAGGCTCCACGGAGCGCGCTGGGCAAGCTCATCGATCCCGTACCGTGAGAACACCCCCGCGACGCCAAACAGTGCCAGCCAGAGAAAGCGCATACTACACAGCTATCATAGGGTAATGTTTGACTAACCTAGTCAAAACTGGTACCCCCAGCGGATCATGAAAAATCCCCAGCCCCCGCGGCCAGTCGAAATTCTTTCCTTCTTCGCGACCACGGCTAAAGGAATGGAAGAGCTGCTTCTGAAAGAGCTCCAAGACCTGGGTGCCGAGGACGCGGTGATCGCGCGCGCGGGCGTGAGCTTCCGCGGTTCACTTGAGCTTGGATACCGCGCGCTGCTCTGGTCGCGTATCGCCAATCGCATTCTTCTTCCTCTCCGATCCTTCAGCGCGGAAACTCCCGAGCGCCTTTATGGCGGCGTGAAAACCATCCGCTGGGCCGACCATATGACGGTCGACAACACCCTCGCCGTCGACTACGCGATCAGCAAAGGCCCCGGCGCGGCGCGGGATCGTAACTCCAATCCAAGTCTCCAGAGCGCGGCCCCTCCGATGCGCCGTCGTCCGGGCGTTTCGCCGGTCGTGGCTCTGACCGGCGTGGGTTCGCCTGTTCGCCAACCTGAACGTTATCAGCCACTGATCTCGTCTTTCGCGCAGGCTCCAAGGCTTTCGCAAGAGGATGCTGCGCCCCGGGAGATCGGTGTCACCCACACTCATTTCGGCGCCCTCAAGGTGAAGGACGCGATCTGCGACCAGTTCCGCAATACGCAAGGCGCGCGGCCCTCGGTCGATTCCGATCGCCCGGACATCCGCATCAACGTTTACGTCGACGCGCGCGAGCATAGCGCTACTGCTACCGTGAGCATCGATCTCTCGGGTTCGTCACTCCACTTGCGCGGTTACCGTGAGCAGGGCGCGGCCGCGCCTCTGAAGGAGAATCTCGCGGCGGCAATTCTCATGCAGGCCGGCTGGCCTGAAGCAGTTGCGGCAGCGCGCACCGAAGGACGCATCCAGGATCTCGCGTTCCTTGACCCGATGTGTGGCTCGGGCACGCTTCCTCTTGAGGCTGCGATGATGGCCGCACGAATCGCCCCCGGACTCAAACGCGAGTACTACGGATTCCAGGCCTGGCAAGGTCACAAGCCTGCGCTCTGGAAACGCCTCGTCGAAGAAGCTCGGTCCGCCGAGATTACCGACCAGAAGAACCTTCCGAAGATCGTCGGCACAGACCAAGACTTCAAAGTCGTTCGCGTCGCGATCGCTAACTCCGAGCGTGCGGGGCTCACCACCCGCGTCCACTTCGAAAAGCGTGAGCTGACTGAGGCCGAATCCATTGCTCCGAAGGGCATCGTCGCGATGAACCCGCCTTACGGCGAGCGGATGGGCGACGTGGAGAATCTCAAGCCGCTCTACAAGCAAATGGGTGACATCTTCAAGCAGAAGTTCAAGGGCTGGACGGGCTTCATCTTCACCGGTACGCCCGAGCTCGCGAAGAGCGTGGGCTTACATGCCTCCCGCCGCTTCGTGCTCTACAACGGCGCGCTCGAGTGCAGGCTACTCCGGTTCGAGCTCTATGCCGGTAGCGCTGGAGCCGCTTCTCGGCCGGCGGATCACGCCGCTTCATCTTGAGGTAGGGCCTTTCGGTATCGATCTCCGTCCAGATTCAGCGCGCATTGACGGACTAGCCGCGGGAAAGGCCCCTTGCTTTAATTGCCGGCTGATATGCGCACGCTCACAGAAGCGAAACCAGAGAGTTGCCTTCGGCGAATTGTGTCGTCCGAAGTTCCTGTCTGATGAGGGTTTTGTCTAGAGGGATGTTCAGATTAGGCCTCTAAAATATTCTGGGATTTTAAAATTTCTTATGTCCTCAGGCGTGAAAAATCTGTGCTGAAGGTTAAGCACATCTGCGGAAATTTTCTTATTATTCTGGGGCTCAGAATCTTTCGGGTCTTTGGAGTTAGCATCCATAAATATGAAGGGCATTGAAAGTTCGTCAATTGATTCTTCTAGAACCATAATCTTGCTGCTTGGATTGTAGGGAGGGCTGTTGACCTTCCCCCTGCTTTCGGCCAGAAGAAGTTGGAGACTCTCTGCGTCTCGTTTTTCAGCTAGAGCGGTTGCTATGGTTCTTCCGAACGAACTCCTCG
>JAYVOO010000040.1:0-2699 GCA_043757905.1 Oligoflexia bacterium | reverse complement strand
TGGACGATGGTGGGATACATCTGGGATCTCGAGAGCGGGTCCTCGGATCCGGGAATGCCCATCTACCGGGACTTCGCGGACATCTTCGGTCAGGATTTCCATATCCATGGTTTCCGTGATGATGGCTCAGTCGGCGGCCACACGCTCTTCAGCGCGTTGGGCAAGGGCAAGCTCTCGGTCTCGCTCTATCCGCTCAGGTTCCAGCAAGGCGAGAGCGCGTTTCTCTTCAACAATGATCTCATGGTTCTGCCCGAGACGGTCAAGCAGGGATCGAAAAGCCTTTTCGTGTCCGTGAAGAACTCCGGCCAGAACTTCGTGCGAAATGCGCAGGTGCAGCTTCACCGATTCAACCTGTTCGGTCAGCCTGAGGACGCGGAAATCCTGCTCATCCCGTCGATGAGGCCCGGAGAGACCATCCGGCTCGAATTCAAAGGCAAGAACGCGCTTAAGTCGGGCGAGCGGCGCGAGGTCTGGATCGATCGCGAAGGCCGGTTTCTCGAGGGCGGTCAGGGAACCGCCAACAACCGGCTTAAGATCGAGAAAATCTAGTCTGGGCTGCCGACCGAAGAGTCCTCTTCCTGCAGCTCGTTCATCTGGCGCACCAGTTCTTCCCATTCGTCTTTCTCGGCTTGCGTGAGCTCACGCTGGCTGACGAGGGCTTGGAGCTGGCGATTGCGTTTCAAGAGGGCTGCGAGCTTTTCGGCGGATGGCATGAGGGTTTCTTAGCAGAGGACGGCGGGAATGAACCTAGGAAATCAGTCAGCGTGAGCCAATTGCAGCGAGTCAGAAAATAAATGATCCCTTTTTTCTTTGTTTCACGCGTGTGTGATTGAGAGGCGAGTTTGCTTCTCGAATAACAAAAGGGGATTCCATGTTTAAGCCTATTTCACTCGCTGTCCTGTTCCTAACGCTCGGTTTTGGCGCCTCCGCCCAGGCCAGCTCCCGCATCTGCTCGATCGAGACCTATAGCGGTAACTACCTGACCGCGGTCGGCGGCGGGGGCCGCACCAGTGATGTACTTCACTCCGACGCCACGGCTGCCAGTACTTGGGAGAAGTTCACGATCATTCCCTCTCAGCATGCGGAGTCCGCCGGCAGTTACGCGATCAAAACCCGAGTCAGCCTCAACTACCTGACTGCGGTCGGCGGCGGCGGGCGCAATCAGGATGTGATCCATTCGAATGCGACCCAGTTCAAGGCCTGGGAGCAGTTTCGGTTGGTCTACGTGGGCAACGGTTACTATGCGATTCAGACTTACACGGGGAATTACCTGACCGCAGTCGGCGGCGGGGGAAGGAGCCAGGACGTGATCCACACGGACGCGACTCAGGTCGGATCGTGGGAGAAGTTTCGATTAAACTGCGGCCTTTGATGCGCGTGGACGAGTGTGTTTCTTGGGTAAGCGGGAGCCGGCGACACCGGTTCCCGCTTCTCAATGGACGCCCTGTTGTTGGCAATGTCCTTGACTAAATTTCCCAGGACGAGAATGCTCCTACCAGTTGTTAAAAACAGGAGACCCCAATGGCAGCCCGCAGCTCGAAACTCTTTGAATTCACCGATAAAAAGCTAGAAAAACGTATGTCGAACGGAAAGATCCCAATGGAGACTTTCTATGAGGCTTATTTCTCGGGCGCTTTTGACATCAAAGGTGACATTTTTGACTTCATGCGTGGTCGCGGTGAATTCGTGAAGTACAAGCTGACGGCAGGGCACCTCAAATGGGTCGTCACCAATTTCATTCCTGAAGTCGCGATTCACTCGAAGAAGCAGGATCAACGCATCGTTC
Source organism: Oligoflexia bacterium (assembly GCA_043757905.1). GTDB lineage: Bacteria > Bdellovibrionota > UBA1018 > UBA1018 > UBA1018 > JAYVOO01. The sequence goes on along the minus strand of JAYVOO010000040.1, from coordinate 913 downwards.
GCAGCCATTATGACCGCGGCAACGACTTCTTCGGCTGGTTCTTGGGCGAGCGGATGGTTTATACCTCGGGATTCTTCCTGGATCCGTCGGAGACTCTGGAGCAGGCCCAGGACAATAAGCTCAACATGGTCTGCCAGAAGTTGCAGCTCAAGCCGGGAGATCGGTTCCTGGACATCGGCTGCGGCTGGGGCACTCTCGCCCGGCATGCGGCCAAGCATTACGGCGCCATCTCCACGGGGGTCACGCTCTCGAAAAATCAGACCGAGTATGGCAATCAGAAGATCGCGGAGGACGGACTTTCGGATCGGGCCAAAATCCTTTGTCTCGATTACCGCGACATTCCTAAAGAGAAATTCGACAAGATCGCGAGCATCGAGATGGTCGAGCACGTGGGCTTGAAGAACCTCCAGAGTTTCTACAACCAGATCTACAAGCTGCTCGAGGACGACGGCGTATTTCTTCTGCAGTGGGCGGGGCTTCGTAAAGCGCTTACGCCAGAAGATATGCACTGGGGTCTGTTCATGAACCGCCATGTTTTCCCGGGGGCAGACGCCAGTCTTCCCGCGCACGGTATGATCAAGGCGATCGAGAAATCCAATTTCGAGGTCCACAGTGCCGAGAACGTCACGATCCATTATTCGCTGACGCTCAACCGTTGGCACGACAACTGGGTGAGCAACCGAGCCGCAATCACCCAGGCATACGGCGACCGTTGGTACCGCATCTGGAATTTCTTCCTGGCCTGGTCCACGATCGTCGCTGAGCAGGGTAATGCGGGCTGTTTCCAGACCGTTCTGAACAAGAACATCGATCAGTTCAAGCGCACCCGCTGGATCGGGCAGGACTTCGTTTTGGGCGAACGGGCTCCGCATTTGAATTCACCCATTGCCAAGGCGCCCTGGAAGACACCTAG
>JAYVOO010000039.1:0-2699 GCA_043757905.1 Oligoflexia bacterium | reverse complement strand
GCGAATATGAGCACAAAATGTACGCGCAGCTCGCGACTTCCGACAAGAGCTACTTGAAGGGCGTCAAACGGCTGCTCCTGCCGCCCGCGGCCACGCCGTCCGCGGACGCTGCCGACCCCCTAGCCGTGACCGAATTACCCAAACTCTGAGCCACTCTGACTCCTCCTCACTCCCCCTGCCTCCTCCACCAGCAGTGCAAACTGCCACGGAATGCGGAGTGATCGATCCGCACCGCGCCCGGGAAGCTGCATTTCGCGAGAAAAGCTTGAATAATTCTGCATGAGTCTGGGATCAGCCGGATCCCTCGTAGACGCGTCGTCATCCTAGATTCCGAGCACGGAATTTGAAAGAAACGCTCGCTTCCAAAAACGCAGAAATTAAACGCGTAGCACTAAAAGGAGTTCCACCATGAACCTGTTCACCCCAATCCTCGCGCTTGCCGCACTCGTCTCACTTCCCGCCTTGGCCGCCTCGGTCCAAACCATCCAGACTCCCCTCGCCGACTACTCGCGCGAAGATCTGGGCGGATGCGCCGAAGCTCTCTACTCCAAACAGTTGCAGCGCACTGAGCTTTATTGCCCCGGCGCCGCGGGTTTCGAAGTGACGATGACCACATCGAAGTTCAGTGAAAAAATTTTTCTGAAGAAAGGCGCCCAAAAGCTCGAGCTCGCGACCGGCCTCGCGCCCGTCTCGCCCGCAAACAAATCCCCGATCTCCTCGAACCTCGGGCGCTCGGGCGACCACGGCATCCAGAACCTGACGCTTCGCTGGAAGCTCTCCATTCAGGACGACGGCATGCAGGTCACGAGCGCTACTTTCCTAGGCCTCGTCCTTCCAATCTCCTATACCTATGAGAAGGCTCCGGGAGAATTCACGCTGGCTAACTTTCTCGCCGTTGTCCGCGTGGACGAGGCTGCCGGCCGTGCCTGCGTGGTCGAATACTTCAGAGACTCGGGCCAGGCGTCTGAGCTCGCTCAGGCCGATCAGCGCGCCGAGACGGCTTCAACCCTCGCCTGCCTGAACTGAGGCGATCAAGCGCCGGATCCCCGCCCGCGCCGATTCCGAGAGATCCTCCGCGTAAACCCCGCGAACGAAATGCGAATCCGCGCGATGGGGATTGGGTTTGCAGCGCTCAACTCTGAGTCGGAGCTCCTCCCCTTGCACGGCAAGTCGGATCTCCGCGCCATCCTGCAGGAGCACGGGCGAGACGAACTCGACGCCCTCCTCATTCAGCGCGTAGACCTGGGTCGAGAAGCTCATCGAGATGCGCGAGAGGCTGGCGCCCGCACCGTCCGCGAAGAACGCGAAAGGCGAAGCATAGAGCCCGAAGAGCAGCGTCTCGATTTTGGCCTTCAAAAGCAGCTCGTCGATCGGCATCGCGCAGACGTCATCGGCTCCGAGCGCTTTCATGCTTTCAAAGTCGCTCGCCGACGAGCCGGTTTTGAGCACGAGCACGTGGAATTTTCGGCGCCCGATGGGAAACGCCTCGAGAAGCTTTTCGGCCTGGGACTGGTCGACCAGCACGAGATGAGGCGGAAAGCTCTTCAGACCCGCCAATGCCTCTTGGAAGCTCGCGAAATGAAGCTGATTCGCGTTTGGGATCAGCACCATCAGATATTTGCGGATCTCGGCCCGCGTCCGCTCGGTCGGCTCGATGACGGTGATCACCGGACGCTTCAATGCGCTCATCCCAGCACCTCGAGCTTGCGGTTTCGGATCCAGTGGCGCAGGAGCTTCCGGTCATCCTCGCCCCAGCCCTGCACCTGCACGAAATTCACGAACTCGGTCTCGCCGCCGCCGCCTGAAGCCTCGCGCTTGCCGGTGTTGGTCAGCTTGAGCATGGGTTTGCGCACGCCGATCGCATCGAAGAGCGGCGTCACGAAGCTCAAGCGTTCGACGGGCCCGACTGTCATCAGCGCACCGCCGACTTGAATACCGGTCTCGCTGATCGCGGTGATCACGCACTCCGTGGTCATCTCAGCCCCCAGCGGACGATGAGGCGTGGGACGGACTTCGTAAGGCGACTGAAGCGCGATGCGGGAGCAGAGCAGCTGAAGCTTTTTTCCCAGCACGCTGGGATGAAACGGTTTCAAGATGTAGTCGGTCACGCGCACTTGGATACAGCGTTGAAGCGTACCGACGCGGGTCGAAGAGCTCGAGACCGCGAGCGGCACCCGCGCAAACGGCCCCTTCTTGACGGACTCGACCCAGGCCAGGTTGCGGTTGGCCGCATCGAGGTCGACGAAAATGAGATGCGGGCAATGCGAGACGAGCAGGCGTTCGGCCTCTTCCGGGGTCGCAGCTTCCAGGACTTCGAATTGATTCTGCCGAAGGAGCGAGCGGACCTGGGACAGGCTCTGCGGGACATCCTCGAGCACCAGCGCGTAAAGCTTCATTGATCACATCCAATGAGCTTTTCGGTACGATCACGCCCGATCTTGAAAAACTTGATAGCTCCGCCCGCGATGGCGAAACGACTGGAAAGCCGCGACTTCCGGATGGAATATCTCTGCCAGGATCTCAAGTGATTCCACAAGCCTTGGGCCCGGGCGATTGAAGTACTGGTTCCCGTCGACGGCAAAAACCTGGCGGTTCCTCACGGCTTTGAGGCCAGCCCAACCGGGACGGCCGGTCAAGGCTGCGGCCTCCTGGAGCGTGCGCGCGGTATCGAACCCGCAAGGCATGCCGATCAGGATATC
>JAYVOO010000038.1:0-2700 GCA_043757905.1 Oligoflexia bacterium | reverse complement strand
CTATGTCGCGACCATGCAGGATCCGTTTTACCGCGCGCTCGCCGAAGTGACGCTTCTAGAAGACGCCGACACCATCGACCGAATCAAGCGCGCGCCGGCCGCCAAGAGCGTGCATCATGCCTACAAGACGGGCCTGCTCGAGCACGTCGTCTCGATCACCGGCATTTTGGATTCACTGTCCAAGCACTACGGCCGGATACTCGACCGCGACCTGCTTTTCCTAGGCGGTTTCTTTCACGACATCGGCAAGCTCTGGGAGCTTTCGTATGACCGCGTGACTGACTACACGACGGAAGGCAAGCTCATCGGCCATCTTGTCATGGGCGTCGAGCTCGTCGACAAGAAGATCCGCGAGCTTGAGGCGACGCCCGGCCGCATTCCCGGGCAATTTCCCGAAGAGAAAAAACTTCTCATCAAGCATCTCGTCCTCGCTCATCACGGCATCCTCGAGTACGGCTCCCCGAAGCGCCCGAAAGTACTCGAAGCTCTGATCGTCCATATGGTCGACGACATGGACTCCAAGGTGAACTCGATCCGCACTTTTCTCGAGCAGGATCAGACGCCAGGCCGATGGACCGCGTTCAATCGCCAATATGAACGCTTCTTCTACAAGCCCGATTGGGTGAACGAAAAGCAAGGGCAGGCGCCTACTTCGCTAGAGTAGTTGCGCGCTCCGCGCGAGCGTGGCTCGCTCGGAGCATGAAACTCATCTCTTCGTCGAGGCGAGCGGAGGCTACGACGTCGTGAGCTCTGTGGGCCTTGGTTCGGGAGGCGCCGCGATCGGCGTCATCCATCTCTTCGCCGCAGACTTCGGGTTGGGTGGAACGGCTGGGGTCGAAGGGGCTGGGCGCTCCGTCAAGAGCTATGGAGTCGAGCCGTTGAATGAGAGCCGAAAGCTTTATGTTGATCCGAAGGTCGCGCTCTTCGGAGCGGTCTACTCTTAAGCCAGGAGCGCCTGGCCGACTCAAATCTCCCAGCCCGGTGAGCGGTCTGACCCACTACCCTACCCTCAAGCAACGCACCGTTTCGCGTTGACCGCAAAGCAATGCGTTATCTCTAACGGGGCGTGCTTTTTTATCAGAGCAAGTGTTTACAGAAAATGCCTCCGCCATCGATTTGATAAGTTGGAACCTAAATTAAAGTCCGCCTAGAATAAGTAAAAAAATGATTCAGATGGGAGATTCAGTGTTCACGCAGGTGAACGGAATCGTTTCAAATCACTAGCCAGACCGCAAGCTCCTCGATATGAGCGGTGCATGTCCCAGACCCCTGATCTACTCGATTGCCTGGACCACCGCGATTATCTCGCGCGCGTCCTCAGTCGTCGCCGCGAATCAGGCCTGGGTCTAAGCCTGCGCACGCTCTCTAAGAAGGCAGGGTTCAAGACGCCCGCCACTCTCAGCATGATCGTCTCGGGGAAGCGTGGCTTCACGCGTGCGTCGGCCGAGAAGCTGAGCACGGCGCTCTCGCTCACAGGAGTCCGGCGCAAGCTTCTGGTGGCATATTCTGCGCTCGACAGCGCCGAAACCGAGGACGGGAAGGCGCGGGCCCGCGAACAAATCTTGAGGCTCCGTTCGCACAAGCCCGAGTGCTTGCTGGATCTCACTCAGTTCTCGGTGCTCTCGAGCTGGGTCGCGCTCGCCATTTACACGGCTGCCGGGATGCGCGGGTTTCGCGCAGATTCGGCCGCGCTCGCCAAACGCCTCGGGCGTGGGGTCACACCCGCGCAAGTTGGACACGCGATCGAGAACCTGCTGGCTCTAAAGCTACTTCAGCGCGCGCCGGACGGACAGGTCCGTCAGTCCGCCATTGGCGCAGTTTCAACGCCTGACGAAATCCGCACGGCGGCGGCCTACCAATACCACCAGAAGATGACTGAGCTCGCGCGCGAGGCGCTGGCTCTGCCCAGCGAGATGCGTGAGTTCAACGGGCTCACCGTGCCGGTGACCGACGGCCAGCTGCCTATCGTGAAAGAGAAGATCCGGAAGTTCCGTAAGGAGCTGAACGAATACCTCAGCCAGGGCGACGACGACGGCGAAGTCTACCAGCTGAATCTGCAGTTTTTTCCGCTGACCGGCGCCACTGAGCGACCCAAGCGGAGGTCGGCATTGAAAAGCGAGGAGAACTGATATGAAGCGAACCCAAAAACTCTCGAGCCTGCTAATGATCTTGGCAGCCTGCCTGCTCTCGTCCTGCGAGGGCACGAAGGCGGTGGGCCTTGAAGGCGGCGGTATCGGCGCGGGGAATCCCAAGCCTTTGACCTACGCTTCGTCGATGGGCTTCGTCATTCAGTATGACGGCTCGCTCAAGCTGGACGATTCCACTCCCGACCGACTCACGATCGACAATCAAGCGGCCACGCAAGGCGTAGTGCCAGTTTCAAGCGTGTCCTTCGAAATCCGCAAGAACGCCGCGCCTGATCTGGCAGCGCTCGAGGCGCTCGCGGCTCAGGAGCATCCTGGAGATCATTACCGGCTTGAGCAGTTTCCGGGCGCGCTGGGCTTTCTGTGGGAAGAGAAATCAGCACACCAAGTCCATACGCGCGTTTACCTCCGGGTGGCCGGCGGCGACGCCGTTTACTCCGAGACGGTCGCTTATGATCTCGCGAAGGGCTTGCTGACCGTCGCTCCGATCGTGCGAACCTTCGCCGTGGACACCGACAAACCCAGTTTCGTCGCGTTCCGTGCCGAGAAGCCAGTG
>JAYVOO010000037.1:0-2709 GCA_043757905.1 Oligoflexia bacterium | reverse complement strand
GGATCAAATCCTCGGACGAGAAGCGGCCGTGATGGACTTCGTGCCAGACTTCCCAGCGGGATCGCTCGGCGGTAGCGAGGTCATCCATCACGCGCACCGGGATTTCTCCGAGCGGGGTCGATAGAGTGGTGGGGAGCGCGACGCAGCCGTTGCCGCTCAGCCAGTCGGCTAAGTATTGGAGCGTCTGAAAAACATTGTAGCGGATTTCTTCCGGGTCGTTGTTGGCGATCGTGTCCGACTGGGCGAGGTCCGCGACGAGGAGCGTGCGCACGGCGAGTGGGGTCACGGGCTCGAGCGCCGGGGCGTCCGCGCTCTCGATGAAATCCAGAGTCTCCTGCTGGTACTCAACGGGCAGAAGCTCAGTCACGAGCTCGCGAAGCGGGGCGTGGTCACCTGATTTCTTCCGCTCCCACGCCAGCACCAGCGCCAAACCGATCCGCACGAAATCCGGGTGCGCGACCCAGAAACCGCCAAGCCCGCGTTTCAGCTGCGTGACGACGTCCCGGATGAAGCCTCGAAGCGTGGCATGGAGTGAGCGTGGATCCCCGGCCTGCGGCAGGATCCCGTACATCCCTCCGACCGCGATCCCTCCACGCCCGCCGATCGCGCGGGCGACTAGATGGTGCGACGCCTGGATGTGCTTGATCACGATCTCCGGGTCCGCTTTCACGGGGATGCGGTAATTCGAATCGTTCTTGAAGAGCCGAGCCGTGGAGGCCAGGTAGTCGTGCCACCCAAGCGATGCGCCCGCGAAGTAAGGATGGAGCGCGTCCATGATCTCGTTCGCTCGGAGAATGGCGCGAGGATTCTCCAGCACGACCATCAGGCGGACCGAACCCAAGCGGTACTCGGGATGAAGCGCCAAGATTCGGGCTTCGGCTGCGCTGACAAAGTGATGCACGTAAGCCGCCTCTTCCTCGTTCTCGAGCTTCGGAACGTAGAAGGCGAGCGCGCGTGGGTACTTCCAATTGCGGAAAATGTGAAGCGCGAAGTCGTAGAGGTGCAGGGGCACGGGCGCGCCGTCCAGGAAGAGAAACGCGGACGGAAGCGCGAGTCCTGGAAACCGTTTGATGGGAACGGAGAGATGATCTTTGGCGAGCGCGTAACCCTCGAACTGAATCGTCCCATCCACGCAGTCCGAGAGGTTTTTTCCCGCATCGACGAGGTCCTCGCGAAGCGGTGTCTTCGAATCCTCGTCGTCGGCGCCCCAAAACGGCGCTAGATTGGATTGGGCCAAGAGCTCTGAAACGAGAGCAGGTTCCGTGGAGAGCTTGCGGTGGTAAGAATTCATCGCGTGAAGGGCCATCCTGGCCGTATCCGGCGGGCCGAAGAGCGTGACGTGTGGACCCCGGAGAAACTCTGGCAGCGGCGCGACCTCCTCACCCGAGGCCCGATGGAAGTCAGGGCGAAGCGGTCCGATGACTACCCGGCCGTTTCCGTCCTGAAGCCCGAGGACACTCAGGTAATCCTCGCTTCCGATTCCGATGCCCTTCTCGCGGTTCAATTGGCCGCAAGCCTCAACGCGAGCGTCGAGGAAAGCCCGATCGGCCGTGCGCTGTTTAAGCACTCGGTCGAGCGCGGGTTTGACCTCGCGGCAGAGCGCCGCCAAGAAGCTCAGACTTTCGGTGGTTTCCAGGCCGCCCCCTCCCGCTCCCAGTTCGGTGAGCCCGGGTACGCCAGCGACCGGAGAGGCTGACTTCCTCATTTTAGCTGCCCCGGTACGTGCTGTAGCCGTATGGGCTGAGGAGCAAGGGTATATGGAGTTTGCGAGCAGGATCCACCACATCAAATAGAACGGGGATCTCAGAGAAGAACGGCGACTTCACGAGGAACGTCAGCTGATAGGTCCCTGCTTCCACCGTATGCGAAAACACGACCCGACCGTCCAAGTCGGTGGGAATTTCAGCGATCTTTTTCCAGGCGGCACCCTCCCGGCGGTCCAACCTGACATGGACGCCTGGGGCCGGAGCTCCGCTTTGCAGATCGAGGATGTGGGTGCTGATCATCCCTTTCAAGGTCGATCAGATTCTGGCAAAAATCCATGCAAAACTGCTGTGGGTCCTACTGCTCTGTCGTCGAGCGGCCGATGCCGCCCGCAAGCAGGCGGATGCCGGCAAGTACATAGGTATGATTCCGCTCGTCCGAGGAGTAGAGACTCTGGCCGAACGACCCATACGCCATCAATCGCTTGCCGAACGTGGTCATGACTCCGACATCTGCTTTTACGAGCGCCGCACGCGCGTCGTCTGCATTTCTTGCTAGGGCTTGTTCGGTGGCGAGCTCGGCCATCATGGAAACTTTACGCAGGACGGGCATCCCTACGCCGGCGGCCAGCGAAACGAAGTTGTAGGCGTCCTCATGGGTGGTGATGTTGTAAGCTACGTTCGTCGTCAGAGTGATGTCGCCATGCGAGGTTGAGCCCAGTCTCTTCGACAGAAGAAAGGGGACTGTGGTGACGGTCCCGGGAGATTCAAGCCCATTGTTAAACTCCATCTGGGGATAAACCGCCATTTGGAGCTTGCTGGCTTCGTCCTCGAAGAACAGATACTTGATGCCCGCCCGGGATGCTCCTACCCCCTGAATAGTCGAATCCTCGGCCTGGTTGCTGACGTAGGGTACTTCGTATTTGAGCTGCAGATTGTCGCCGATCCCGTAATTGATATCGAGAAGCGGGAGATCCCAGCTGCTTTCGTTTCGCGAAATGTCGCC
>JAYVOO010000036.1:0-2715 GCA_043757905.1 Oligoflexia bacterium | reverse complement strand
ACGCGCGCAGGGAAGCTTCTGAGAAAGCGGATCGACTGAAACCGGGCATGCATCCAAAACAACAACACAGCGCTGCAACTGCCCTATCCCCCCACATGATTCAGGCTTAGATCCATTCGCAAGGAAGGTATTTTCCGTGAAAACGCGATTCGTACTCCGTCAGCCTCATCTCAACCCCCTAGCCATCGACCAGCAGGCACTCGCCGCGGACACCCCCTCCACACGGTCGCGTGCAAATTAGACATAGACGCAGAGCAATAATAGCACTGTGTGAATGAGAAGGTTTGCAGTAGTTTCACGCTCGACCGTAAGGAGGTCTCTATGAACAAGCCTATCGAAACCGTCTTCTCCGGATTGATTGCTGCTCTCGTTACCATCGCTTCGGGGACGAGTGCCTGGGCCATCGAGTTGAAGGTACGCCCCGTCCTGAACTTGATCGAAGCGCATCTAAGCGGCAGCGATGCCCAGCTTTTCTTCAATGCCCTGCCGGTCAAGAGCGTCCGGACCCCCGGCCACTCCGATCTATTTCCCGTCTCTATGGCGCCGAACGCGCTGATCGTGACTCGCGCGGTGAAGAGCCCGGGATTCTCGATCGCTTCCAATTCCTCAGCCGTCAGCTGCGCGGAAACCTACTCGCGCGACGGGAAAAAGCGCGTGGCAGTCGATTGCGATCTGACTTTCTACGAATCGGTCGGTGACACTTCCGGTGGCGCGTACATCTTCCGAAATTCGCTCGAGGACCAGTCCGGCAAGGCCAGCCTGCTCTTCAAGAACCTCTTGGCCGCAGGCGAAAGCGAGCAGGTTTTCAGGATGCCGGACGGCACCCCGATATCCAGCCTGATCTCGCTCGCGAATCAGGACGGCAAGGTCTCGCTGGATTGCGTGAAGGAATACTCCTCAGCCGACTTCCAGGAAACGGGCATTTTTTGCGGCCCCCGCTTCAATCTCAACAAGTGACGCTCAGTGAGGGACCGGATTGGAAGTCACGGGCGCGCCTTTATAACCGCCCTCATGCGTCCAACGAGTCACGAGATTCCGCTCCTTCAGGAGCGTTGGGATTTTCTCGGGATAAGTGGTCGCCAGGCCCGTGACCATTTCATCCAGCACCCGGTTCAGTACGCGAATCACATAGTGTGCGCAGTTATTGAAGTAGAGATTGTAAGGGCCTGCGCCCGTCTTGATGTACTGGTTCAAGTCCTCAACCAGGGCGAAGCGCTGCGCGGAGTCGAGCGCGAGCGCGTAGGTCGTCATCCCACGCTTTTGCGGATAATGCTCGACGACGTACTGGCCGAAAGGTTTCGTCTCGACGAGCCCGACGTTGTCGGCGTCGAAGCCCAGCTCGATGTCGTCGCTCGAGAGTTTCGAGTGCACCGAAAGCCTAAAGCCGATATGCCCGTGCGAGTCGTCGGCGGTCGGATCGGTCACGAAAACCGAGACAACTCTCACCTTCGCGGGCTCGATGTAGGCTATCAGGATCGCCTCGTCCCGAGGAACAGAGCCGGGCTTGAATCCCATCGCCGAGGCGCTTGAAGCAGAGGCCGTGAGGCCCAGCTGGAAAACGAGAAGAAACCCTGCGAGTGTCCAATGCTTCATGGCCGTAACCCTAGGCAGCGTTTATACAGAGTCACGGCGAAGATCCGGCTGCAGTCCTTCTCGACTTCCGCAGCTCGGATGCCGATGCTCTGAATGCCTTCCCTAAGGCTCTGCAGGCTGAACTCGCCGGCCGGGATAGGCGTGGCGTAAACGGCAAAGGTCAGACTCAATACGAACCATGTAATTAGGCGCTTCAGGGTCAGCATAAGGCGCGGATTAACATACTGACCGATGCAGATCAAGCGAACCGGCCTGGTCCAAGCCTGGGCTTACTTCCGTTTCAGGGAGAGCGTCAGGGTGAACTTCGCGACCGGCTCGTCGCCGGTCTTTTTTGGGCAGGTCGCGGTAATGTGGACCGGCAGATTCTCGCGCTCGCCCGAGGCGGCGGCCTTCTTCACAAGGGCGACGACGGCCTCCCCGTCCTCGGACGTGAAATGCACGTCGCCTTCGGCGCGCTTCAGGAAGTCGGCATGGAAGTCCTTGAAGATGAGCTTCACGCGAGGGTCATTCTCTTCGATCGCTTTCCAGGCGATCAGCCCGCCCGCACAATCGGCGCCGGCAGCAAGGACGCCGAAGTACATCGAGCCGAGATGGTTCTTGGTCCGGAAGTTGAGCGGCACACGAACGACGCAGCGTTTTCCGTTCAACTCCACGACAGTTGGCGAAATGAAGAAAAGCACGGGAATCTTGAGCATTCCCAGCGCCCTGAGCTTGAGTGTCTCCGCGAGATGACTCGGGAAGACACTCTTAATCTGTGAAAGCAATGCCATTACTTCTTGCGGGATTTCTTCTTGCGGAACGCGGCCTTTTTGTCGGTGGCGCGCTTAGAACGGGCCTCGAAGTAGGTCTTCGCGAATTCCTTGTCCGTGCGCAGCTTCAGCGTGCGCTTGGTGCGACCAGCAGTCTTGGCCTTGCGGCGAGCGGAGCGCTTAGCGACTAGGGCGGCTCCCGTCAGCTTTTCTTTAGGGGCCTTCGCGGTCTTGGTTTCGGTAGTCTCAGCCATTCAATCTTTCTCCTGAGCTCTCTGAGCTCGCGCATTCATGCTGTAATAACGGCTAGCCTTATCATAAAGTGGCGGGGAGAAAAGTCTTTTAATGCCAATAACCCGATTCCCAGATCCAA